>NZ_JBWDLI010000002.1:0-110438 GCF_056238625.1 Colwellia sp. F1 | reverse complement strand
ATAACAGCTGAGTGATTAAGTCGTTACACAGTTAAGCAATTGGATAACAGACACGTAGCTCAGCTAGATAGAGTAGCAGTGACTTGGCCACGAACCAGGCGCTAATACCCGCCAAGGTTCGACACCTACAGCAAACGCCACACATGCGTAAAGATAAACTAAATAATTACTTACTAGGGCATTTAAGGTTTGCGGTTAAGTTAGCTTGAATAAAGTTAGGTAAAGCACGTTTATCATCTACTCCCTCAACGCCTTTTAAGACTTCAAGTTTATAGCCATACCGCCCACAAATAATATAACTTTGACGGAATAAAAAAGCACTTAAATATTCAAACCGCGTATTTTTATTTGAAATAACTTCTAATTGATAATTGTTGGTCGACAACAGGGTTTTTTTATATTGTAGTTGGTGGTCAAAATCCCATTGTGTTCTTTGTTCATTTAACGCTAGCTTTGGTGGTATAGCACAAGCAGATAACCATAAAATACTCAATAGTATTAGCGTGTTTTGGCGTATGTCTTTGTTTTTTAATTCCTTCATGGCGCTTATCCTTATGGTTTTACCTTTCAGAGCTTTCCCGCTAAATAAGGGAACGCTAGTGATAATTATACTATAAATTACGTAGCCAATAGGGCATTAATTAAGTATTAATTACGTATCAGATCTTACTTCGGATAGTAGTATAAAAAAGGGGAATACAGTATGATCGTCATCAGAAACTATGGCTTTTTGTTATAGGAAAAATTTTTAAGGTTTTAATATGTTTGGTACAGCAACAAGTAAAGACGCAACCCGGGTGTTATTGCTCGGCTCAGGAGAGCTAGGCAAAGAAGTGGCGATTGAATGCCAACGCTTAGGATTAGAGGTTATTGCGTGTGACAGTTACGCTAATGCACCTGCAATGCAAGTAGCGCATCGTAGCCATGTGTTTAATATGTTAGATGCTAAGGCATTAAAAGATATTATTAACAGTGAACAGCCAGACTTTGTTGTACCTGAGGTAGAAGCCATTGCTACGGACGCATTAGTAGCGCTTGAAAACCAAGGGTTAAATGTGGTGCCTTGCGCTAACGCAACTAAGCTCACCATGAACCGTGAAGGTATTCGCCGCTTAGCAGCAGAGGAGTTAAAGATAGAAACCTCGCCTTATCACTTTGTAGATAGCTTAGAAGCGCTTAAAGAAGCGATTAATGATGTTGGCCTACCTTGTGTGATAAAACCTATTATGAGCTCATCAGGCAAAGGACAGAGTGTAATTAAGCATATTGAAGATATCGACAAAGCTTGGCAATACGCACAAAGTGGTGGGCGTGCGGGTGAGCAATCTAATAACCAACGCGTAATTGTTGAAGGTTTTATTGATTTTGACTATGAAATTGCTTTATTAACCATTAGTGCGGTTGATGGTATTCACTTTTGTGCGCCAATTGGGCATCGTCAAGAGGAGGGGGATTATCGAGAATCTTGGCAACCGCAAGTGATGAGTGAAAAAGCGTTAAAAGCGGCACAAATAGCGGCTAAAAAAGTGGTTGAAGCACTAGGAGGTTACGGTTTATTTGGTGTTGAGCTTTTTATCAAAGGTGATGATATAATATTTAACGAAGTCTCTCCCCGCCCTCATGATACAGGAATGGTCACATTAATCTCTCAAGAGCTATCTGAGTTTGCTCTACATGTCCGTGCTTTCACAGGTTTACCTATTAATACTATTGAACAATTCGGACCGTCAGCTTCGGCCGTGATTTTAGGGCAAGGAAAATCTACTAATATCACTTTTTCTGGTATTGATAATGCTTTGAGTCAAACGCAAACCCAACTACGTTTATTTGCTAAGCCTAATATTCATGGTACACGCCGATTAGGTGTCGCATTAGCGCGTCGTGACAACATTAAAACAGCGGTTAATGACGCCGTGGCTTGTGCTAACAAAATAAAAATACACTATTAATACGATAGATAATATGGCTTTTTTCTTTAAAAAGTTACCAAAGAAAATTTGTCGATAAAAACTAAGTCTGCTCAGACACTTGCAAGCCCTTGGTGTTATCTACTTTAAGCATAAAAAAACCGCTTAAGCCATTTGCTATAAGCGGTTTTAGTTAACTCTAATTAATTGTTTATATTGATATTAATCAGGTTAATTACTTCTTTTTCTTTACTGCTTTAGCATTAGGCAAGTCAGTAATTGAGCCTTCAAAAATTTCAGCAGCTAAGCCTATAGATTCATTCAAGGTTGGGTGAGCATGAATCGTTAAACCGATATCTTCAGCATCAGCGCCCATTTCAACCGCTAAACAAATTTCACCCAGCATTTCGCCCGCATTAATACCAACAATAGCGCCACCAAGAATTCGGCCAGATTCTTTCTCGAAAATTAACTTTGTTTTACCTTCAGTGCGCGCAGAGGCAATAGCGCGGCCAGAAGCAGCCCAAGGGAAGTTAGCTGTTTCAATGTTTAAACCTTCTTCTTTAGCTTCAGCCTCAGTTACGCCAACCCAAGCCATTTCTGGATCAGTATAAGCGATAGAAGGAATACAACGAGGCTCAAACGTATGTTTTTTGCCAGAGATAACTTCTGCTGCACAATGCGCTTCATGAACAGCCTTATGTGCAAGCATAGGTTGGCCTACAACATCACCAACGGCGAAGATGTGCGGTACGTTAGTACGTAGTTCGTTAGTAACATTAATAAAACCACGTTCGTCAACGTTTACACCCGCTTTATCAGCAGCAATTAAGTGTCCATTTGGCTTACGACCCACAGCAACTAAAATCTTGTCATAACGTACTTGCTCTGCTGGCGCGTTTTTACCTTCAAAAGTCACGTATAAACCGTCATCTTTTGCATCAACAGCAACAACTTTAGTAGACAACATGATGTTGAATTTTTTCTTGTTGTAGTTAGTGTAAATTTTAACAATATCTTTATCAGCGGCCGGCACTAATTGATCGGCAAACTCAACAACACTGACATTAGAGCCAAGTGCTGAATAAACTGTCCCCATTTCTAAGCCGATAATACCACCACCTAATACCAACATCTCGCCAGGAACATCTTGTAATTCAAGTGCACCAGTAGAATCAATAACGCGTGGATCATCTTTAGGGATAAAAGGTAAATCGATAACAGATGAACCAGCAGCGATAATTGCGTTGTCAAAAGTGATGGTAGTTTTTTTGCCGTCATTACCTTCGACTTCAATGGTTTTATCTGAAGTAAACTTACCGTAGCCATAAACCGTGTTTACTTTACGCGCTTTAGACATACCGCCTAGGCCTGTGGTTAGTTGACCAATAACGTCTTCTTTCCAATTGCGGATTTTGTCTAGGTTAATTTCAGGTTTGCCAAACGTAACACCGTGAGCGGCCATCGCTGCTGCGTCGTCAATCACTTTAGCTACGTGTAGTAATGCTTTAGATGGAATACAGCCTACATTTAAACAAACACCACCTAATGTTTCGCGGCTTTCAATGAGTACCACATCAAGGCCTAAATCTGCTGCACGAAATGCTGCAGAATATCCACCAGGGCCTGAACCTAATACTACTACTTGAGTTTTTATATCGTTACTCATGTTTATCCTTATTAAATAGATAAAGCTGAAACAGACCGGCTGCACCAACTTATGATTTATATAAATTTATGATGGCGAAATTCTACGCTTATGTGTTGAATTTCGCCAATATTAATTAACAACTGCCGACTAAAGTAGGCCATTTTGGGTTAATTAAAGTATTAATTTACGAATGTCTGACATTACACCGGCTAAATGTACGGTAAAGCGTGCCGCTAATGCACCGTCAATTACACGGTGATCATAAGACATAGATAATGGTAACATTAGTTTAGGTTCGAAATCTTTGCCATTCCATTTTGGTTTCATTTCAGATTTTGACACCCCTAAAATGGCCACTTCTGGTGCGTTAACGATTGGCGTAAATGCCGTACCGCCAATACCACCTAGGCTAGAAATAGTAAAACAACCCCCTTGCATATCTGCCGCTTTTAACTTGCCATCACGCGCTTTTATACTAATTTCAAGTAATTCACGAGATAGTTCATGGATACCTTTCTTATCAACATCGCGTACTACCGGTACAACCAAACCATTAGGCGTATCTACCGCCACACCAATGTGAACGTACTTTTTAAGTATTAAGCTTTCACCGTCTTCGCTCAAGCTTGAGTTAAACGTTGGGAAAGCGAGTAAGGCATTAGCCGCCGCTTTTAGTACAAATACTAAGGGTGTAATTTTAAAGCCAAGCTTTTGTTTTTCACAAATAACATTTTGCTCTTTACGAAAAGCTTCAACATTAGTGATGTCAGCTTCATCAAATTGAGTAACGTGCGGGATTGTTACCCAGTTACGATGTAAAAATGGCCCTGATATTTTTTGAATACGTGATAATGCTTTTGTTTCAATTTCGCCAAATTTAGAAAAATCAATCGCTTTAGCACTAACTACCTGTAAGCCACCTTCACCGGCAGCAACAGAGCTACCCGCATTGGCTTTTGGACGTGACAATTCATATTTTACATAAGACTGTACATCTTCTTTTAAAATACGGTTTTTATTACCAGTCCCTTTTACTAAGGTTAAGTCAACGCCAAACTCACGGGCAAGGCGACGAATAGAAGGCGAGGTATAAATAGCGCCTTTTTTAACGTCACCCGCTTGTGGGTGGTGTGGCACAGGTGCCGAGGTAGGTGCTGTTGTTGACGCTACCTTCGTTGGAGCACTTGCAGGTGCCTTTTCTGGAGCAGGAGCAGGTTCAGCTGCTTGGGCTGGGGCCGCCGCTTCTGCTTCGCCGCCACCACTTGTTTCAAGCTTAATAACCAGTGAACCTTGTTTTACTTTGTCACCGTTGCTGATATAAACCTCTTTAACGGTACCTGCATGTGTTGATGGTACATCCATGGTTGCTTTATCAGTTTCTAAGGTGATTAAACCATCCTCTTCTTCAATAACATCGCCAACACTAACGAGTACATCAATCACATCAACTTCACCGTCTTCACCTATGTCAGGCACAGCAATGTCAATGACTTCTGAGGCTGTAGGTGCCGAGCTCGTTGCCGCTGGCGTAGTTTCAACAGCAGGCTCAGCTTCGGGTGTTTCAGCAACAGGTTCGCTTGGTGCTTCAGGTGCAGGAGTGCTTTCAGTCTCTGTAGCGTCAGAGTCACTACTCTCTGCCCCTGCAGTTTCCATTTCGCCAATCACGTCGCCTTCTTTAATTTTGTCGCCAAGGTTTATGGCTAAGCTGGTAAGTTTACCGGCAAAAGGGGCTGGAATATCCATAGAAGCTTTATCAGTTTCTACCGTGATTATTCCTTCGTCGGCTTCTAATGTGTCGCCAACAGCAAAACAAATTTCGATTATTTCAACTTCATCGCCACCAACATCGGGGACTAGAATTTTTTCAATAGACATTTTACTTTCCTTCTCTAGTCACAAGTTACGCGTACAATGGGTTTAGTTTTTCAGTGTCGATATTAAAACGTTTGATTGCGTCTGAAACAACTGAACGCTCAATATCACCGCGGTTTGCTAACTCAAATAATGAGGCAACAACAATGTACGATGCGTTAACTTCAAAATGCGTACGTAAGTTATCGCGGCTATCACTACGACCAAAACCATCAGTACCTAAACAACGGTATTGTGTATTAATGTAAGCACGAACTTGATCAGAATAATTTTTAATATAGTCAGTAGCAGCTATTGCTGGGCCTGCTTCTGGTGTAATTACAGATGAAATATAAGGTACGCGAGGCTTACTTTCAGGGTGAAGCATGTTCCAACGCGTAACGTCTTGGCCGTCACGTGCTAACTCATTAAATGAGGTTACTGAGTAAACATCACTTGAAATATTGTAATCATCGCTAAGTATTTGTGCCGCTTTACGTACTTTCTCTAAAATAGTACCTGAGCCTAGCAACTGCACATTAGCAATAGCTTTGCCTTTAGCTGGTGTTGCTTGCTCTAGTTGATATATACCTTTAATGATTTCATCTTCAACTGTTTTGCTTTCAGGCATTGCAGGGTGTTTATAGTTTTCATTCATTAAGGTGAGGTAGTAGAAGATGTTTTCATTCTCTTCGTACATACGACGTAAACCTTCACGCACGATAACGGCAATTTCGTAACCATAAGTTGGGTCATAAGTCACACAGTTAGGGATTAAACCAGCTTGTACGTGTGAATGGCCATCTTGATGCTGCAGACCTTCACCATTAAGGGTTGTTCTACCTGCGGTAGCACCTAATAAGAAACCACGTGCTTGGCTGTCACCCGCGGCCCATGCTAAATCACCCACACGTTGGAAACCAAACATAGAGTAATAAATGTAGAATGGGATAGTTGTGGCATTACACGTTGAATAAGAAGTACCAGCAGCAACCCAAGATGCCATTGCACCTAATTCGTTAATACCTTCTTGTAGTACTTGGCCTTTTTTATCTTCACGGTAATAAGCAACTTGGTCAGCATCTTGTGGTACATACTTTTGACCTTCGCTTGCATAAATACCTACTTGGCGGAATAAGCCCTCCATACCAAAAGTACGTGCTTCATCAGGAATAATAGGCACAATGCGCTTACCTATTTTTTTGTCTTTTAATAAGTTATTAAGTACGCGTACAAATGTCATTGTTGATGAAATTTCACGGTCACCTGAGCCTTTTAAAATAGGGTCAAATATTTTTAAAGCAGGGATTTCAAGTTGTTCATCCGCTTGTTCACGACGTGCTGGTAGCGAGCCACCAAGGGCTTCACGGCGTGCCCTCATGTATTTGTACTCGTCACTGTCTTCTGGGAAGTTGTAAAAAGGTAAGTCAGCAATCTCTTCGTCACTTACGGGAATATTGAAACGGTCACGGTAATGTTTGACAGACTCAATATCCATTTTCTTAACATTATGGGCAATGTTTAATGCTTCACCAGAGGCACCTAAACCAAAACCTTTAACAGTCTTAGCTAAGATAACCGTTGGACGACCTTTAGTGTTTTTCGCTTTTTCGTAAGCGGCATATACTTTAACTGGGTCATGACCACCACGGTTTAAGCGCCAGATATCTTTATCTGACATATTAGCAACCATCGCTTTGGTTTCTGGGTACTTGTTAAAGAAGCTTTCGCGGGTGTACTTACCACCTTTGGCCTTACAGTTTTGGTATTCACCGTCAACTGTTTCGTTCATTAACTGAAGTAATTTACCTGAAGTATCACGTGCAAGTAATGGATCCCAGTAAGAGCCCCAAATAACTTTCACCACTTCCCAGCCAGCGCCACGGAAGGTACCTTCAAGCTCTTGAATAATTTTGCCGTTACCACGTACTGGGCCATCTAAACGCTGTAAGTTACAGTTAATAACAAAACATAAGTTATCTAACCCTTCACGTGAAGCTAAACCAATCGCACCTAATGATTCAGGCTCATCTGTTTCACCGTCACCTAAATAACAGTATACACGTTGGCCTGAACAGTCTTTAATACCGCGATCCGTTAGGTATTTTAAGTAACGAGCAGTGTAAATTGCTTGTAATGGACCTAAGCCCATAGAAACAGTTGGGAATTGCCAGAAGTCTTTCATTAAATGGGGGTGAGGGTATGAAGACAAACCTTTGCCATCACATTCTTGACGGAAGTTATTCATTTGCTCTTCCGTTAAACGCCCTTCCATAAAAGCACGTGCATAAATACCAGGAGAAATGTGGCCTTGTGCAAAAATAAAGTCGCCACCATCTTTTTCTGAAGCCGCTTTAAAGAAGTGATTAAAACCTACATCATAAAGTGTCGAAGACGAGGCAAAACTACCAATGTGGCCACCAAGATCTAAATCTTTTTTGGAAGCACGTAATACTAAAACTAAGGCATTCCAGCGAATAGCGGCACGAATGCGTGACTCAATGGTTTGATCCGCAGGCATATGCGGCTCTTGTCCTGGCGGTATAGTGTTTACATAAGCAGTGGTTGCTTCAAAAGGTAAATGAGTACCACCACGACGGGCACGATCAATTAATGCTTCAAGTAAAAAATGCGCGCGCTCAGGCCCTTCATTTTCTAGTACAGATTCCATCGACTCTAACCACTCTTGGGTTTCTAATGAATCGATGTCTATGTTTGGTAGATCTGACATATTGCGTTGTCTCCAATATTATTGATGTTTCAGTCGTGAGCGGTGAGTTAAAGAGTGGCGAAATACATGATTGATAATGGCTTTCGTAACTTGAAACTATTCTCTAAACTGGTTGTCTTTTACAATTATTACATAGCTGAAACTATGCACCTATACCGCAGCCCCTTTACCCATTACACTACGTTAATAGGCCTTTGTTTGTCTTAAAGTCAGCGGTTACGTTACATTCGCCTCATGGAGCGTTCCATTCGACTATTTTCTTGTGTCATCTTGAGAAGTAACTCTTCAATAAAAGCAAGGTGGCGATGACTAGCCCCCCATGCTTTTTTGGGCTGTCCGCTTGTTATCGCTTCGAGTAAATTATTTCTAAAATCTGTAATCTTGCTAAAAATGTCAGGGCGTTTTGCTAACATGGTTAGATTCTTTTCAATATTATCTATCAAAAGAGTAGACATACTACGTGCTGTATGTAATATCACTGCATTGTGTGATGCTTTACAAATAGCGATATAAAACTCATAAACTGCCTTAGCTTCAAGACTATAATCATTCTCTAATTGAGAGTTTCCGATTTGGTCGTGCTTATTTTGTATATCTTCAAAGTCTGCTTCTGTTCCGCGCATTGCGGCATAATAAGAAGCCATGCCTTCAATGCCGTGGCGAAACTCTAACAAGTCAAATTGAGATTCACTGGTGTTTGCCATTAAATCAAATAAAGGGTCAGAGAAAGATTTCATAATGGCAGTTGATACAAAAGTACCACCGCCTTGTTTGCGCGTTACTAAACCTTTAGCTTCTAATTTTTGTACTGCTTCTCGCAGCGAGGGTCTAGATACTTCAAATTTTTTGGCTAACTCACGCTCAGGTAACAACTTCTCACCTGGTAATAAGCTACCTTCTATAATCATGTTTTCTAATTGCGCTAAAATTATATCTGATAGCTTTTTTTGTTTTAATGGCAGTTGCATTAAGTCCTAAACCCTGAGATAAATCATCTTGGTAAATTGGTATTACCATTGTGTTTTTGCGAGTGTTAAAGTAACAAATAAACACCCAGCTTGCAACGTAATTTAGTTGAAGTGCGGCTGTAAAGCAAGAAGGTTTGATATAAAACAAGGTGTAAAAAGTAGAGTTAAAGCTTAAAACATTCGTTTAATTTGTTTGTTTAAATCAATGGTAATACCAATTTTTCGTATAAAAAACAGACGTTTCATAAGGTACTTGTGGGGGCAGGCGTAGGGCGAGGGGCTCAGCATCAATATTAGAATAAAAACTTATATTGATGCCAAACAAATCTATATTTAGCGATTAACGCACTGTGCCTATTAATTTATTATGCCAATGAGGGTTAGTATTGCAATAAATACTAACATTAATAGCACGTTGCGTTTAACTAAACGAACTAGTAGGCAGGGCTCTGCAGTGCAGTCATCATCTTCAATCATAAAGTCTTCAGATTTCTCTGCCACGTCAATAAGGATTTGATGGGCAGGTTTTTGGACATCAAATAAACTTTCTAACCACACAGGCATGGCCTTTGAAAAATGACCAACAAACATATAACCAAAAGAAGTGATTCGTACGGGTATCCAGTCAAGGTAAAAAAGTACGTTGTAATAGTTTTTACAGCCAGATGACAGCGCACCGGCAGACCAGCTACCTTGAGGGGCTTCTATATCACTTTCGGGTAAGGTGCTATCTGCGGTACGAGGGGTATCACAGCTTTTACTGTCTAAACTGCAGCCATTTTGTTGTTCAATTACCGTGGTTAATAAACGATAAAACACAGCACCAGCTGCGCCAAAAAATACAAAAAACAACATAATAGCAATATAGTAGCGATAATTTAACCACATTAGCGCTTGCCCAAAACTCATGGTTGGCAAGTTTTTATGCTGCAGTAATTGTTGATGGTGCAGTTGAGCAGTCGTTTCATCGCCTTTAAAAGCAGCGTGTAAATACTGTTTGTAGCTTTTTCTGGTGACAAAACAACCTAAAGTTACAATAAGGATTAAAGTAGAAATGATTAAATGTAATAAACCATTGTCTAAAAACGCTAACATGGCGTAAATAATCACGACGGGTATGAAGAGAAAAAGCGTGTACTTGACATTACTATTGTCACCATGGATTTTTGCCAATAGCTTGTTATTTAGAAATAAATTAACGTACTTTTTATAATAGTCATCAAAGCACCATGTTGTAGATGGAAGTGTTTTTTCTGCCATTAAGGCGATTAACAAACTTAAAAGACTCATGTGTAACCTTACTTGATAGTACTTGTTAATAATTAAAAAATATTAACAATAAAACGAATTATTCGCTAATGTTTAGTTTTTGTAAACACCGATAAAAGTGTGACCAATTAAAGGCTTTTCCAGGGTCTGTTTTTCGGCCTTTGGCAATATCACAATGGCCAACAATATTTTCATTGGTAATTAAAGGGTAGCTTTTTTGTATACGCTTAGTGAGCTTTGCTAACACTGTATATTGTACCTCTTCATAAGGAATATCATCAGTTCCTTCAAGCTCTACACCAATAGAAAAATCATTGCACTTATCTACCCCATTAAAAACAGAGACACCAGCATGCCATGCTTTATCATTAAAAGAGACATACTGAATGATACTGCCATCACGCCTAATTAAGCAATGCGCAGATACCTGTAATGGGGCAAGATCAGCAAAGCTAGGGTGGGCATTGGCATCTATTCGTCCTAAAAAGAGGTCGGTGATATAGTGATTGCCAAACTGCCCTGCGGGTAAAGATATATTATGTACAACCAGTAAAGAAACTTGATCTTTTTTACTTCGAGGGGTAAAAAAACTTGATTTTTGCTGGTTTACAGCCGATAGCCAGCCATTATTTATGGTAAGATTTGGATACAAATTGTGATGTTCTATTAATTTGTTTTTGTTTTTTAATGACATACAATAATTGTTACTTTAACACCTATTTAAGAATTTCTTTATTATGACTGAAGATGACCCAACAAACAAAATTGGTAAAATATTTGTTTGGCTTGCTTGGATTATTGCTATCGCCTTACTGGTGTATTTTTTTCAAGGCGTGCTTGATAAGCAATATAACCCCAATAGCCAACCGCAAATCAGTTTAACCAGTTCAGGGCAAGCAGAGGTTGTGTTACAGCAAAATAGGCAAGGGCATTATGTTACCTTGGGAAGTATTAATGGTACATCGGTCACCTTTTTACTTGATACAGGAGCTACTCAAGTATCAATTCCTGCCCATATCGCTGATGAATTACAACTAACAAGTGCTGGTAGCTACCCAGTGCAAACAGCAAATGGTACGGTAACCGTTTATAGAACAACCATAGATCAACTTAGCATTGGTAATATTTTCCTATATAATGTTGCGGCAAACATTAACCCTGCCATGAAAAGTGATGCAATTTTATTGGGAATGAGTGCTTTAAAAAAAGTGGAATTTAGCCAAAAAGGCAAACAACTTACCTTACGAGAACACCCTTAACAGGAATAACAGATGCGTACTAATGAACAGTTAACTTCAGAACTTGCTACACACAGAGCAAGGTTACAGCAGGATATTACCACCGCAGTTACTTGGGCACTTCAGGAAGACTTAGGTGTTTGTGGCGAGCAACAAGCTAAAGTAGCCGATGATATTACTGCCATGTTAATTCCTGCTAATGAACAAGCAGTTGCCAGTGTTATTACTCGTGAAGATTGCATTGTCTGTGGTGTCGCATGGGTTAATGAAGTATTTGCGCAATTAGACTTGTCACAAGCAGAGGTGGTTGATACAAAAATAACCTGGTTTGTAGAAGATGGCCAAAAGGTTAACGCCAATACCACCTTATTTGAACTAGAGGGTAATGCCCGTACTTTACTAACAGGTGAGCGCACAGCACTTAATTTTCTTCAAACTATGTCAGGAACAGCGACTTTAACAGGGCAATATGTACAAGAATTAGCCGGTTCAAATACTAAGTTATTAGATACACGAAAAACATTACCAGGCCTGCGTAGTGCGCAAAAATATGCTGTACTTTGTGGCGGTGGTGTCAATCACAGGATAGGCTTGTTTGATGCTTTTTTAATTAAAGAAAATCATATTGCTGCTTGTGGTGGTATCGGGCAAGCAGTGGCGACAGCAAAACAAAACCATAGTGATAAAACGGTTGAAGTAGAAGTTGAGTCAATGAATGAATTACAACAAGCACTGACGGCTGGCGCTGATATTATTATGCTAGATAATTTTACCCCTACCATGATTGAAGAGGCGGTTAGTGCGACACGTGGTAAAGCGAAATTGGAAGTTTCAGGGAATATGACGATAGAGATTTTAAAAGAATACACCAAAGCTGGTGTTGATTTTATCTCAAGTGGCGCACTCACAAAACATGTTCAGGCGGTCGATTTATCAATGCGTTTTAAATAACTAACCTGAGGTTGGCTTAACTTACTTTTCATTGCTTGCAATAACTAACAGTACTTAAGTAGGTAATCTCGCTTCGTTTAGCAAACAAGTGTAGCGACAGCCAGGTTTTTCGAAGCAGGCCGGTAACAAGGTAACGAATAGAGGCATACCACCATTTATAACGCAAAGCTCGATCGTCACAATGTTACACTAACCATTCATGTGCCACAGCAGCTTATTTTAACTTGCTGATGAAAGTTTGCCTAAATTTTGCGAGTTTAGGTGATACTACCGCCTGGCAGTAACGGTTTTCAGGGTTATTATTAAAATAATTTTGATGATAATCTTCGCCAACAAAAAAAGGCTCTACAGGACAAACCTGCGTGACTATTGCTTGCTCAAACATGGCAGCATCAACCATGGCTTTGATTGTTGTTTGCGCTATGTCTTGTTGTGATTGGTCATGGTAAAAAATAGCAGAGCGATATTGAGTGCCAATGTCGTTGCCCTGTCGGTTTAATTGCGTAGGATCGTGCAAGGTAAAAAATATCTCAAGTATCTCTTGGTAGCTAATTAGTGCCGGATTAAAGCGTAGTTGTACCACTTCAGCATGGCCGGTTTCACCTGTACAGACAGCTTCATAAGTGGGTGTAGCTGTTTTACCCCCCATATAACCGGAGGTTGCGGAAAGAATTCCTTTAACTTGCGTAAAAGCCCCTTCAATGCACCAAAAACAGCCGCCTGCTAAAGTTGCGAGTTGTTGGGAGTTTATATCAGCAGTGGTTGGGTTAGTCATATTATCTCTATAATTTTCTTGGTGTAATTTTCACACTAGGTTACGCTTTTTTGAAGGGCAATTACAACATAAATTATCATTCGTTTTTAAGTGACTTTCATGCTAGCTAAAAGGGGGGATATTCAATAAACCAGACCTTAATCACAAGGTAGATGCTTAGCGCAATTTTAGGGCAATAAAGTGCGAGACAGAAGGTAAGGTGATTGGCTCAAGCCTCTCAATTTGCTTACCTAACGCCATGAAGATACCCTAGCAGTGTCGTAACCATAGTGTAATCTTACCGTAATAGTGGTGTCACAATAGCGCAATAATACCTTCACATTACTGTCATAATTGCTTGTTATTCTGCCAACTATCCTAGTTTAGCCTTTTAACAGCCTTGTTTGTCTATGAAAAAATTACGTCGTGTAAGCGGTAAGCTTATCGTTTTATCTTTAGTGCCGCTTATAATATTTAGCGTCATTATCTTTGCTTGTATTAAGGTGTCAACAGATCGTCACCTAGCTGCTCAGCAACAACTAGAAGAAAGATTAAGCCAAACCCAAAGGCTTAACCTAATTATTAGAACATTTACTTCCAATATTATTGATACCAGTCACAAAACTCGAAGTGGCATGGAATTATGGCAAGATGCGCAAACTAAGGTTGAACAAGGCAAAAATATCATTATTCAACAATGGCAAGCTTATCAGCAAGGGAGCTTGTCAGCTCAGGAGGTAGCATTGCTGCCAACAATAGCGCCGCTTTATGAAAAAAGCGTTATCTCAATAGAGGCAATTTCTAGCTTATTAGCACAAGCTTCTTCCTATAGTATGGGTAACTATGTTGATTTAAAACTCTACGCAGCGCTAGAGCCTTTTTTAGCCAAACTAGATCAGTTAGTGTTATTACAGAAGGAATTGGCTTATGAAGACAGCCAATTGAGCAATAACCTTAGCGAGCAAACAAATAAAATAATAGTTATTACAGTAAGTATTGTTGCTATTTTTACATTGCTGATGGGCTGGTCAATATTTCATTCCATTAGAAACCCTTTAAAACACTTGCACCGTACAATTATTAATGTTGAAAAAGAATCAAACTTGGCTTTGCGTGTTGAGTTAAACAATCAAGATGAATTAGGAGAAATAGGGCAAAGCTTTAATCTTATGATGGATAGAATTGTATACTTTGTCGACACGCTAGCAAACATTGGCACCACACTAGATTCAGCCACAGAAAACACACTTGTTGCCTGTCAAGCAGCGCAAGGACAAGTTGTCAGTACACAGAATGAATTAGCTAATGCTAATACTTCTATTGAACAAATGACCCAAGCAGTGCAAGTAACACAAGCACACACTGAAAATACTATTAACGTGAGTAAAGAAGCTGATAAGCATGCAGCAGATAACTTTAAAGTTGTAGAGCACTCGGCTAAACAAATCATGGAGCTTGCGGAAGCTATTGGGCATTCAACCGAGCAAATGGATGTGTTAAAAGTGCACAGCCAGCAAATTAACTCAGTGCTCACTGTGATAAAAACAGTTGCTGAGCAAACTAATTTATTAGCGCTAAACGCGGCCATTGAAGCAGCACGCGCTGGCGAACAAGGACGTGGTTTTGCTGTAGTGGCTGATGAAGTTAGGTCACTTGCGCAGCGTACCCAAGACTCAACAGGAGAGATTGAAATGGTGATCGCTAACATAAGAAAAGCCACGGATGAAGCCGCAAGTCAAATGAGCAAAAATAAAAACTTTGCTAATGATGGTGCGCAAATGTTAAAAAATACAGAATCTAGCCTACAAATCATTACGCACTCATTCAGTGAAATCATTAGTAAAAATGAAATTATAGGCCAGAATCAAAATGAACAAATGCAAGCGGTTAAAGAAGTTAAAAATAGAATGGAGTGCGTGTTTTCTTTATCAGACAAAAGTAAAGCCAATACTAATAATGTGTTAGATAATGCCAAGCTTGTTGAACGGCAAAGTTTAGCATTAAAAGAAGCCTTAACTCAATTTCATTACTAATGAACCAGGCCTGTAAATATCAGGGCTGGGCCGCAAATACCCAGAATAATCTAGATCAGAATACATGTAAGGCCTAACAGGTATGCTACTTGACTTGTTAAGTAGCACTGTGCTGATGTTAGCAGCCAATTTGTAATTAACTTATTGTCTTTTATTATGCATTTGTTGTTTTTGCTCATTACATTGCATAAAAAATCAGGCTAATATGATGTAAATACTCAGATTAAGCTAAAGGCCTAGTAGGCGCGTGTTGTAATCATTTATGTCATTTTTTATTAAAGCTAAGCGTTTCTCAGTCAATATAACCGCAAGTAACCCAATGCAAATGGTACTTGCCTTGCGTAGCGCGGCGATTGTTATTCAATTACTACTCATACTTTTTGTTAATTTGGTTTTACATTACCAGCTTCCTTGGACCCCCTTATTTGGCGTGATTGGGTTGGAGGTTATTTATACTTTAATGAGTTTTGTATATTACAAGAAAAAAATACAGATCAGCCAGTTAGCTTTGTTAATACAGATTTGTGCAGACATATTATTTATGTCTTTGTTATTGTTTTTTAGTGGCGGTGCAACCAATGCCTTTGTTTCATTGTTGCTGATCCCCATTGCGATTGCTGCGGTAACATTGCCAGCCACATTGCTGGCTTTAGTCGCAGCCCTAGCAATTGGCTCTTATAGTATTTTACTTTGGTTATTACCGATGAGTGTTATGCATGGCAATATGGAAGGGCACTTTATTGGCATGGGTATAAATTTTTTATTTTCAGCTTTGGTTGTTGCTTTGGTTGTAGGGAAAATGGCCCGTAGTATTAACCAGCGTGAATTAGCCATTGCAGCTTATAGAGAAAACTTATTAAAGCAAGACCAAGTAACCTCACTTGGTGTTGCCTCAGCGCAAGTTACCCACCAGTTAGCCACCCCTATTACTACCGTACAGCTTTTAGCAGATGAACTTGCTGAAGAATTTCCCACTAATAGTACTGTTGCTGATATGCAAAGCCAGTTAAGGCGTTGTAACGAAAGCCTAGACGCCTTTAGAGCGATGGTTTTCTCTATTAAAGAGCAACGAAGTACAGCCCAGTTGGTTTCGACATTACTGGAGGAAATAATAGAAAATTTACAGGTGAACTACCCAGATGTTGACATTGAATTGACTAATACCCACCAAGATAATATCACTATTATGGTCGATGGTGCCTTACTCCCCGCCATATTGAATTTAATTAACAATGCGATCAGGGCAACAAAAAGTAATCATTCAAATAAAATTAGCCTAACTAGCCAAATAGTGGAAGGAAACTGGCAGTTTATCATTCGAGATTTTGGCTTTGGTTTTACTTTAGAAAAGTTAAAACAGTTGGGCATAAAGCTAGTTAATAGTGAAGAAGGTTTAGGGATGGCTGTATTTTTAAGTCACGCGAGTTTAGAAAGATTAGGTGGTAAGTTAGTGTTAACAAACCATCACCAAGGTGGCGCATTAGTTACCTTAAGTTTACCTGTGAATAAGGTGGGTTACGATGACAAATAGAACAACAAAAAAATTATTACTGGTAGAAGACGATAATGTTTTTGCTAATGCCTTAACACGTCGGTTAACCAAACATGGTTTCCAATGCTTGCATGTCGATACGAATTCCGCTGCCTTACTGGCCTGTCATCAGCATAAACCAGATTATATCTTACTTGATATGAAACTTGCGCAAGAAACCACGTTGGGCATTATTACCCCCTTAAGAAAGTTACGACCGCAAAGCCGAATTATTTTATTAACTGGGTTCGCTAGTATTGCGACGGCGGTTGATGCAATTAAATTAGGGGCAGACGATTATTTATCTAAACCCTTAGATACACAAACATTATTAGCAGCACTTAATGAACGTAAAGCGTCTTCAATTGCAATCAACGCTGAAATAGAAGGTGAAACGCTGTCAGCTGAGCAGGCTCAATGGCAATATATTCAGCAAGTATTAAAAGCTAATGACGGGAATGTTTCAGCCACGGCACGACAATTGTCAATGCACAGGCGAACGCTACAACGTAAGTTGCAAAAAAAACCACAAAGTGAATTACTAAAAACTTAAGAACCCCGAATCTTAAGCGCTTGTATAGCGGTGTATATAAATAATATCAGTGAGAGTATATGAGTTTAACGAGTGAACAAATAATGAGTACGGTTAACCTGAAAATGCCTTTTGGTAAGTATGCAGGCAGAAAACTATTACATTTGCCTGAGCCATATTTAGTGTGGTTTCATGCAAAAGGCTTTCCTGAAGGAAAACTAGGTGAGCAGCTCGCTTTTATTTATGAAATAAAGCTCAATGGCTTAGAAAGTGTTTTTGAACCTATGCTTGAGTAGTATCTACGTAGCGTATTACTCGTTTGGTTGTTCGTTAATACTTCAAGCATGTACATATATACCGTATTGGGAACCAGCCGTCACGTCGGGTTAAATAACAATTCTATATTGGTTTTTTACTGCTTGAATGGCTTGTAAACGTGCGTTTGCCATGGCTTCTTTTATTGCTAACCCGGTTAACCCTTGCTTGACAAAAACGTTAGCATTTACTTGTACGGCAGCTAACATGGCTTCTTTTAGATATTTTTCTTGCGGGTAAGGGCGGTTGTCAAAGTTAAGTCGACCTAAAAAGTCACTTTTGCAGGCAATAAGAAAATCATCAAACTCTTGCGGCTTGCGCCAAATGTCGAGCTGATTAAATATTTTCAATAAAGTGCTCGCATCTAACTGAAATGCTTTATGGCAATGTAAATGATGCTCACACACTTTTAACGCCAATTGCTTATAATAGACGGGCACTCGAAATTGTTTAGCTATATTTTCAACTAAAGGTAAGCCGGCTTCTTCATGGCCGCGGTGGCTTGGCCAATGTTCACTTTCTGTTAGTCCTTTACCTAGGTCGTGACATAAAGCAGCAAAACGTATAGCGGTTTTGTTTTTATTGTCTTTTGTTAATAAAACAGCTTGCTGTAATACCATCATGGTATGTACGCCGCTACACACTTCAGGGTGCCACTGTGCTGGATTAGGAATACCCCATAACTTATTGAGATCAGGCCACAATACACTTAAGGCATAGCATGCTCGTAATACCTCAAAAAAAACTTCGGGGTTGTTTTCCGCTAAGCTTAGTTGAATTTCTTGCCAAACTCGTTCTGCAGGCAAACTGCTAAGCTCACCGCTAGCACTGATTTTTTGCATTAACACCAGGGTTTCGTCAGCGATGGTAAAGCCAAAACTATGGTATCGAGCAGCGAAACGGGCCACGCGGAGCACGCGTAATGGGTCTTCAATAAAAGCATCGCTAACATGGCGCAATACTCTGTTTTCTAAATCTTGCTGGCCATGGTAAGGATCAATAATTTCACCTTGGGCATTTTTTGCCATAGCATTAATGGTTAGATCTCGGCGTAGTAAATCCTGCGCTATGGTAACGTCAGGCTCAGCATAGCAAGCAAAGCCGGTATAACCGTGGCCTTTTTTACGCTCTGTGCGTGCTAAAGCATACTCTTGTTTGGTTTTGGGATGTAAAAACACCGGAAAATCCTTACCTACTTGATGAAAGCCAAGAGATAACATTTGTTTAACCGTAGCACCTACCACTAAATAGTCGTAATCTGTAACAGGTCTATTTAACAGTTGGTCGCGTACCGCACCGCCAACAAGGTAAACATCAAGCGCGGATATATTTGGAATAACGTTATGATCTGTAGTCAAAAAATTAGCCTCAGTAAGTGATAAGTAAAGTTTACCATAATATTCGTAGACATAGCCCCGTTAAAAGGGGTATTTTAGCCCTATCGCATACATTTTATATTATAACTCCTTTAAGTAGCAGCAACCTTTATATGTACACAAATTTCTTTTCGTTAAGTGAATTACCTTTTTCAATTGCCCCTAACCCTAAATATTTATTTATGAGTGACCGACATCGCGAAGCGCTTACACATTTAAGCCATGGTTTAGGTGGTGCAGGTGCAAGTGATAATGGTGGTTTTGTGCTACTTACAGGTGAAGTGGGTACAGGAAAAACCACAGTAAGCCGTTGTTTAATGGATGACCTACCTGAAGGTACACAACTGGCATTTATTTTAAACCCCACACTTTCTAGCCAAGAGTTATTAGCGACCATTTGTGATCAACTAAAAATTCGCTATCGTAAAACAGGCGCTACTTTAAAAATGCTCACCGATAAAATATCGGAGAAACTGCTGAAAAACCATGAAAACAATATTAATACAGTCTTAATTATAGATGAAGCTCAGCATCTAGAAGCACAAGTATTAGAGCAACTGCGTTTACTCACGAATTTAGAAACAAACACTAAAAAACTGTTACAAGTTATTTTAATTGGCCAACCTGAATTACAGCAATTACTCAAGCGTCGTGATTTACGACAACTAGCGCAGCGTATCACAGCAAGGTATCACTTATTACCGTTAAACCCACAAGAGTTGGCCCAGTATATTAAGCACAGGTTATCAGTAGCTGATTGCCACAGAGCACTTTTTAATAAAAGTGCTATTGCCGCCATTCATAAGTTATCTCAGGGCGTCCCAAGGCTTGTTAATTTACTTTGTCATAGTGCTTTAATGGAAGCTTACAATAGTAATAATGCGGTTGTTGATAAAAAAATTGTATTAAAAGCGGCAAGTCACGCCCTAGGCGATGATTTTGAGCAAGCGCCATGGTGGCAAAATAAAAATACCCAAATAGCTTTCGCTACTTGTACATTAATTGGCGTATTAGTCGCAGGTTATTGGCTCGGGCAAACCAAAAGCACAGACCCAGTCGCTCCTGAACTAGCAGTAGTGCAGCAACAAGCACTTCCAGCAAAGGATACAAATAAAAAATTACCTGATGAAGTGACAGAGCCAGCGAATAAAAAAGTAGAAGAAGCTGAAAACGGCGCTATCCCGCAACAAGAACAAAAAAATGCCATAGCGCTTAGTAGTGAAATAGAAGCAATAATAGCCGCAAAAGTACAAGAGCAACTTAACGCACAAACTGCGGCAGCAGCGCAAGTTGAATCAAAACCGGTAACGACAAAAGCAACTACTTCCCCTAACACATCCATTACCAAAGAAAATACTAAGCAAACGAGTCAATCTAAGGAAAACACTGAGCTTGCAGCCGAAGAAAAAAGCTATCAAGTCACAGCAGTTGATGGAGTATCAGACGATTTACTAGCGCGATTTCAAGCAGCTATTGAGGACACTGAAGGTAAGGGTTCACTTACTGCTAATACATTAAAAAATAAACAAAACCAAGCGTTAAATGGTGCGATAAAGTCATTAACGCAAATGCCAGCATGGGTACAAGAAGGTGTACCTACATTGCGCTTTGAGCAACATATTTACGCCTCAGACGGAGAGGGCTGGGTTAATGTCAATGGCCGCGACCGTTATGAAGGCGACACCATTGCCAATGGTGTCGTTATTGAAAGAATATTGCCACAACAAGTGATTTTAACTTATCGCGGTGAAAAATTTAGCCTACCTGCGTTAACAAATTGGTAAGGTAATATAATGTGGGAAATAAGCTTTATTAAATTAAATTAAGTTTACTCGGTATAAAGTCCAATTCTCTCACTTTTATATTAACGCCAGCGGCAACTAGCTCTTGATAGAAGTCTACAATGTTACAAGACTGTAATTGCGCTAACTTCAGCACATTCGACGCAGTACTTGCTTTGGTGGCTTTATTTACATTAAGCCCCTTACATGAATCTTTAAATCATCATGCAAGGGGCTTATTAGTATTAGCGCTAAAACATTACTGCCAAGCAGGCATCTTTGCTTCAAAGGCTTCAATGGCGTCTAATTTATTTAAGGTCCAACCTACGCTATCAACACCATTTTCTAAGCTGTATTGTTGAAACTCACTTAAACTAAACTTAAAGGTTAAGTCGCCGCAAGACAACGTGTTGTTAGGTAAATCTACTGTGATATTTAATAGTGACTCTGCCGACAGTTTGAATAGTTGCTCAATTTCTTCTTCGGCAAGCTGTATTGGTAAAATACCAATATTAATACAGTTGGCATAAAAAATATCAGCAAAGCTTGATGAAATAATCACTTTAAAACCAAACTCTTGTAATGCCCAAGGCGCATGTTCGCGACTTGAGCCACAGCCAAAGTTTTCACCGGCTAATAAAATGCTTGCACCTTTGTATTCAGGTTTGTTTAACACAAAATCTGGGTTTTCTTGTGTGCCGGCTTGGTCAAGGTAACGTCTATCGTGAAATAAATGTACCCCAAAACCCACACGTTCTGTTTTTTGTAAAAACTGTTTTGGGATAATTTGGTCGGTATCTACGTTGGCAACATCTAATGGTGCAACCAAGCCTGTGTGTATGTTAAATTTTTCCATGTTCTAATCCTCAGTAAGCTTGTCGGTGGTTACGCATTTAAATCAACAAAGTGACCAGTAATAGCAGCTGCAGCCGCCATTTCAGGGCTCACTAGGTGAGTACGGCTACCACGACCTTGGCGGCCTTCAAAGTTACGGTTGCTGGTAGATGCACAGCGATCACCCGCTTTTAATACGTCGTCGTTCATGCCTAAGCACATTGAACAGCCGGGTAGACGCCATTCAAAACCTGCATCAATAAATATTTTGTCTAACCCTTCACGCTCAGCTAGTTCTTTTACGCGGTAAGAGCCAGGCACAATAATGGCGTCTACTGTGTCTACCACCTTTTGACCATTGTAACTTTGTACAACATCGGCAGCAGCACGTAAATCTTCAATACGTGAATTGGTACAAGAGCCAATGAATACTTTGTTTACTTGGATGTCTGTCATTTTAGTGCCTGGGGTTAAATCCATGTACTTTAGCGCACTAAGACAAGACTCTTTTTCTGCCGGATCAGTAAAATCATCAGGTGACGGTACTTTTCCGTCTACACTAACGACTTGCCCAGGGTTCGTCCCCCAAGTCACTTGCGCTTTAATGTCTTTAGCATCCAATGTGATGACTAAATCAAATTCAGCGTCTGGGTCAGATCTTAGGTTAGTCCAGTCAACCACTGCTTGTTTAAACACATCACCCTTAGGGGCATATTCTTTGCCTTCAACGTAGTCAAATGTCGTTTGATCGGGCGCTATTAAACCCGCTTTAGCGCCAAACTCTATACTCATGTTACATACCGTCATGCGCTCTTCCATACTAAGCGCTTCAATGGCTTCACCTGTATACTCAACGACATAACCGGTGGCACCAGCACTACCTGTTTTTCCGATAATGGCTAAAATAATGTCTTTAGCACTGATTCCTGCGCCAACGTGGCCGTTCACTTCAACTTTCATGGTTTTTGCTTTGTTTTGACGCAATGTTTGTGTTGCAAAAACGTGCTCTACTTCAGAAGTGCCAATACCAAAAGCAAGTGCACCAAAAGCGCCATGTGTTGCGGTGTGAGAATCACCACAAACAATGATAGTGCCAGGTAAGGTTAAGCCTAGTTCAGGCCCCATTACATGGGCTATGCCTTGGTTTTTATGACCCATGCCAAAGAGTTCAATACCAAACTCTTTACAGTTTTTTTCTAAGGCACGTAATTGATTTGCAGCGCCTTCGCCGGCGGCATCAATTTTAATTGAACGCGTTGAAATATTATGGTCCATCGTAGCAATAGTGCGTTCAGGGTGGCGTACTGGGCGGTTATGAAAACGCAAGTTTGCGAATGCCTGTGGTGATGTCACTTCATGAATTAAATGGCGATCAACATAAAGTAATGGTGTTTCGCCTTCAGTTTCTTCAACTAAATGGCTTTGCCATAATTTTTCGTACATAGTTTGCGGGGTAGACGTTGTCATTTTATTCGCTCTCTTTTCTTAAATATTAAGGCTGGGCAATAATTTGTTGGCAGATATAATCACCCACTTCATGGGTTGATTTTGCCTTTTCTCTTTCATTTTCAGGTAATAAGTCAGCGGTGAGTATGCCGTTATCTAGTGCGCTACCAACGGCACTTTCAATGGCTTTCGCTGCTTTTTCTTCATTAAGGCTATAACGCAGCATTAAGGCAGCAGATAAAATTTGTGCAATCGGGTTGGCAATGCCCATACCTGCGATATCAGGTGCACTGCCACCGGCAGGTTCATACATGCCAAAACTTTTTTCGTTTAAACTTGCTGAGGGTAATAACCCCATAGAGCCGGTGATCATAGCGCATATATCAGATAAAATATCACCAAACAAGTTAGGGCAAAGCATTACGTCAAACTGGTTAGGGTCACGTACCAATTGCATTGCAGCGTTGTCTACGTATAAGTGCTCAAGTTCAACGTTGGGGTATTCGGCCGCTACTTCTTCAACTACTTGACGCCATAATTGGCTGGTTGCTAGCACGTTTGCTTTATCTACAGAGGTTACTTTGTTGTCGCGTTTTTGTGCCGCTTGAAAAGCAAGGTGAGAAATACGTTTAATTTCACGGCGAGAGTAAAACATTGAATCAAAGCCTGTTTCCTCTTCACCTTCGCCTTTACGGCCTTTGGGTTCACCGAAATAAATATCGCCGGTTAATTCTCGAATAATTAATACGTCAAAACCTGGCGATGAAATATCGCTACGTAACGTAGACAGTGAAGATAAGGCTGGCTGTAAAGTGGCAGGGCGCATATTACAAAATAAATCAAAATGACCACGTAAGCCCAATAAAGCACAACGCTCAGGTTGTTCTGTTGGTGGTAAATTTGCCCATTTTGGGCCGCCAACGCTGCCAAATAGTATAGCGTCGCTAGCCTCACAGCCTGCCATGGTTGAGGCAGGTAAAGCATTACCGTGATTATCAATGGCAGCGCCACCAACATCATAGTCTTTTGTGTTGATGTTAATATTAAATTTGTTTGCTACTGTGGTTAATACTTTTTTCGCTTCAACCATCACTTCTGGGCCGATACCATCTCCGGCTAAAACTGCTATGTTATACATTTATATTTCTCTTTAAATTTTATTACTTGTTAAAAGTAACAGTGTAAAATAACGCATCACTTAATACGGGCAACTTGGCACGATTCAATGCAGGGACGTTTAACTTGCTCAGTAAGGTAAGCGCAGCTAATTTATTAAAAAGTAGCCGCGCTAAGTGTTCGCTTACCGTTGACGTTTTAGCTGACTTGTTTTGCCGACTTTAAATCAGCAATAGTGATAGCGCGATGAATGCTGTTTAAGGCATTAATTAATGCTTGGCCTGATGCTTCAATCACGTCAGTTTCTAGGCCATAACCATGAAAGTTTCGTCCTTGCCAAGTAATTACTAAATCAGCTTGGCCTAAGCCGTCTTCACCAGAGCCTTTGTTTGAAATAGTGTAATCACTGACTTCAAACTCAATGTCTACACTTTGCTTAATTGCCTGATATAGGGCGTCTACCGGGCCATTACCTGTTGCTGCGTGCACTTTAGTGTTGTCTTCTGTCCCTGATTTATCACCGGTTCTTAGCTTAATGCTGGCCGTGGCAAAGTCTCCGTCGCCGCATTGTACATTGATTTTTTCTAGCTGGAAAAAGTCTTCTAAATCTTTTTGTTGTAACTTAAATACTAAGGCTTCTAAGTCATCATCGAAAACTTGACCTTTTTTGTCAGCTAAGGCTAAAAAGTCGGTATATAGCTCTTCAATATCATAGTCAGACGCTTGATAGCCTAAGCTTTCCATGCGGTGTTTTATCACATGACGACCACTTCGCGAGGTTAAGTTTAATTTGGTTTTCGCTATACCGACGCTTTCTGGGGTCATTATTTCATAAGTATTGCTGGCTTTTAACATGCCATCTTGATGAATACCTGAAGAATGACTAAATGCGTTACCACCAACAATGGCTTTGTTTAATTGCACTGGCATATTACACACAGTACTGACTAATTTGGAAACACGGGCTATTTCTTGGTGGTTAATATTTGTTTTCATGCCTAATAACGCTTGGCGGGTTTGCATGATCATTGCCACTTCTTCTAACGAACAGTTGCCCGCTCTTTCGCCAATACCGTTAATAGTACATTCAATTTGACGCGCCCCAGCCTGTACCGCAGCCATTGAGTTAGCAACGGCTAAACCTAAATCATTATGGCAGTGCACTGAAATTATCGCCTGGTCAATATTAGGTACACGGTTGAATAAATCAGTAATAATTCCTTGAAATTCAAAAGGTAAGGTGTAACCTACTGTGTCAGGAATGTTGACCGTGGTTGCACCTGCTTTAATGGCGCTTTCAACCATGCGGCATAAGTTGTCGATAGGAGTACGACCAGCATCTTCACATGAAAATTCTACATCGTCGGTATATTTACGCGCGTGTTTTACTGCGCGTATAGCCATGGCTTCAACGTCGCTAAATTCTTTTTTTAACTTTTGTTGTACGTGTACATCAGAGGTAGAAATAAACGTGTGAATACGAAACTGTTCAGCAACACTTAATGCTTGAGCACAGGCGTCAATATCAGCCTCAACAGCACGGGCTAAACCACATACAGTAGCATTTTTAACCGCACGAGCAATTTGTTGTACTGACTCAAAATCACCGGGTGATGAAACGGGAAAGCCTACTTCCATTACATCAACCCCTAAGCGTTCGATGGCTAAGGCAATTTGTAGTTTTTCATGTACCGATAAGCTAGCATTTAATGCTTGTTCACCATCACGTAAGGTGGTGTCGAAAATAATAACTTGGTCATTGTTTACCTGTGAATTGCTCATTTGTCAGATCCTTGTAAATCTTTGCTGTTGTCAGTCGTTTTAACTTTTTAGCTAACCGCGGACATAAAAAAACCCGCGAAATTTAGCGCGGGTTTTAATTTAATTCTATTTATTTAATGATTAAAATTTTGAATAGCAATAAAACCTAGCCGCGCATGGATAATGCGAGGAGGAGGTTAGTATTAGTGCGTTCAACTTTGTTTATCATTTTTTAATGTTCTTCTAGCGCTTGAATAATTATACGGAAAATCCCGATAAAAATCACTTGTTAAATATAATCTATGTCTATTAGTAACGCATTAACATGCTAGCTGTCAATTAAAAAGTATTATAAATTTTTGGTGAACAGGTCGAACTTGGATTAATAGGTTTTAGAAGCTTGAATTTTAAGGCGTTAGTTTATTTTGCTGGTTATTTCTCTTTATTTCTTGCTAGGAATTCAGCGTTTAGCTTGTTAGGCAGTTTTATCAGGTTAATAGAGACTTAAGTAGATATCTTCAAGCGCTCTACCTTGCTTTCTCACATTAAAGTATTTATCAACTCTGGCAATACCCGCTAAAGAAAACTCTTTTCTAAGTGAGTGGGATGTTAACAAAGTGATTAAAGAGTTACTGAGTTGCTCTGTATCTTTTTCGGGGACTAGTAAGCCAGTTTTATCATGGGCAACCACTTCTTTAACCCCCCCGGTATTAAAGGCAACGATAGGAGTGCCCATTGCTTGGCTTTCTATACAAACTGTTGATAACCCCTCTTCATTACCTCTTGCCATTCTAATGCTAGGTAAGCAGGTTAGCCAAGACTTTGCCATTAACTTCTTTATTTGCTGTTGGTTTTGCGAGCCAACGAAGTGCACATTGTTAACTTGAGCAGCCATTTTTTCTAGGTGAGTTTGATAGGTGCCATAACCTGCAATAACCAGTTGCGCTTGAGGGAGCACTTTGTTGATTTTTTTCATCGCCTGTAATAAATACTGGCAACCTTTTTGTTCAATTAACCGGCCAACAAATAAAATAGTGGCTTGCGGTGATTTATTGCCTTCGGGTGAAAAATAGTGATTATCTATGCCAATATAATGTTGAATTATTTTGTCTCTTGGACAACCACGCTCAATAAGTTTTTGTTGTATAAACTTAGAGGCGGCAATGATTTTGTCTGAGTGCTCAAACACGGCATTTCTATGTTTTTGGTTATAAGAAAATTTATCTTTTTGGGTAATATCAGAGCCATGAAATGTGGTAATTAATGGCAGTTTTAACGCTTTTGCTATAGGTAAGCAATAAAAGCCACCTTTTCCAAAATGAGCATGAATGATATTTGCTTTGTGGCTTTTTAGCGCTTTCTCCCAACCTGAAGATAAATAAGAAAACTTTTCCAGAGCGAGTTTGCTAATACCAGAAAAGCGCTGATATTCCGCTTGCACACAGGTTTTTTTGCCTGTAATTAAATCAATCCCAGTTTCATCTTTGCTAAAGCCAATAAAAACAGGGGAGGTTGTTGGTAAATGATTACCTTGGCTAGCAACAAAAGTGTTTGACCTAGGCAAAACTTTTTTGGTGAAAATCAAAACTTTTTTGTTCATTAGCTTAAATCTACTGTTTGTTATTCAGCTACTTTTTTTTGTATTCGTCTTACGTTAGTGCGAATTTTTGACACGTTAGAATCTTCAGTGTAGCGTCCTTTTTTAACATGACGTATTTGGAAGACACTGTCGATTGATAGCGGTATGCCGTCGGTACCTAATAACCATCTAAAAGCGGTATCTTCATAGGTTTTTCGCCAGTGTTCTGATTCAGTTTGAAAAATACGAAAATTGTCACAGTAACCTATAGCGCGAGCAACATCACCATGGGCTATTTGGTATGGCCCTATTGCTTTACTACGCGCATGTGATTTGAAGTCATCGGTGTTTATATCAATAACTTGTGGTTGTGCGTCGGCTTGTAATAATGGGTCATCTTCTTCAAGCATATCGGTGACTTGAATTTCTTTTGGGAAAAATAAACTATCTGTTTTTCCTTGAAGTTGTTGTGCTAAAGAGTCTAAGCAGTTTTCATGAAAAATAATGTCACAATCAGTAAACCAGATCCAATCGGCTTTTGTTGATAAGGCAGCAGCATTACGGCCTATTCCACGACGAAAAAGTTTGTTATTGTCAGTTGCTTGCCAATTCCAAATAACATTGGGTACTTCAATTTTTGAAAAAAGATCCAGTGTTTTTTGTGTAGCTTGATCGTCTGTAGAATAAAAAACAGTAACAGTCAGTGTTAAATCTTTTGGGGGGTAATTCACAAATGAGCTGAGTTGGTATACCAGCATATTTGAATATTGCCAGCAGTGGCTGACAATTTCTAAATTAAAAGTGCCATCTACCGCCGTTCTATCTTTTGTTGCGGGTAAAGCAGGGCGAAACCAAGAAACAGGTAAAATATGTTTCAAGACTAGGCGAAAAAAATGAACGGCATAAGTATTATACCAACAAGGAGCATAAGTTTTTGTAGTTATCATTAACTCGTTCGCATTTTGGATTGTGATGGTTATGGCTAGAGTATATCACTCTTTTATTAACGGATTAAAGCCGGTTTACCCCCAATTATCCATTGAACTGCGGCGACGAGCAAAAAACTTGGGAAGTACAAGCCCTAAAATTAACCCTATACCTAAGACAATGGCGCCATTAAAAAACCATTGTTTTTTTATGGCGGTGTCTTGGTCTTTTAGTTTACTTTGCGCTTGCTTAAATTGTTGTTGTACTTGAAGCAGCTCTGCTTGCAAACTTGACTTCTCTTGCGTTATTAAGTCTACACTACTTTTTAAGTTATTCAGCTCGCCATCAAGCTGGTCGCGGTACTCATTGACCGCTTCAAGTTTGCGGCTGAGCTCTGTAACGGCAAAGCGTAAGCCCGGTTGGCGTGTAATATACTCAGTTTTAACCCAAGTAAGCCGATTTTTGTCATCAAGTATTTCGCTGTAACCTTTTTCGGACTTACCTGTAGTTTGTATTTCAGTACCAGCATTAATTGTACCTAAAATACGGTAATTAGTGCCGGGACCTGCGTGCATAAAGAGCGTTAAATCGTCAGAGATATACCCTAGTTGATTTTCTTGTGCTTGTGTTGCAAAGGCTGCAATTAAAGAGATGAAAACAAAGATGACATTGCGCTTTATCAACCGGTTAAAAAGTATGCAAAGTATATTCATGAAAAAAGCCAGTAAAGTAAAAGTAAATCCTTAAAAAGAAGATATTATGTGTTTGAGGTCGTTAGATCAAGTTAAGATTAGGAAAGCTTTGGCCTGCTGATAAACTAAGTGTATCCTATTCACAACGAAATAAATGAAGAATATTAACAACAATGACTACAGAAATAGAATTAAAATATCAATTATCGCAAGACAATGTTACCCACCACAATATTGTCAGTGCTATTACGGCGATGTTAAATAAAAGCGAATCCGCTTTTGAGCTTGATCAATACCACTTGGTGAATGAGTACTTTGATAGTGATGACTTAGAGTTAAGAAAACTAGATTTTGGTTTGCGAATACGCAATAAGGGTGCTCACTATGAGCAAACGATTAAAACAGCCGGAAAAGTGGTTGCTGGCTTACACCAACGGCCAGAATATAATGTTGATATTGCAAAAGGCAAGCTAGATTTATCACTCTTTCCTGAGAAAATTTGGCCTGAAAACTTTGATGTGATGGCATTACAACAGCGTTTAAACGTTATTTTTTCAACTAATTTCTCACGCCACACTTGGCTTATTCGTCAAAATGACAATGTTATTGAACTGGCGTTAGATAGCGGCGATATTACAACCGAAGCAGGAAAACCCAGTTTAGCTATTAATGAAATTGAAATTGAATTAGTCAGTGGTAGCCAGCAAGCGCTATTCTCGTTAGCAGAGCAATTAATGGCTTTTATTTCAATGACACCTTCGAACATTAGTAAAGCTGCACGTGGTTATGCTTTGTATTACGATGCAGTAAAAACACCTTAGTAGCTTTGTTTGCGAGTAGTAAACAGTGCAAACTAGGGGAGAGTTTTATGCTAGCTATGTAGCGTTAACTTTTAGGAATGAATAGTGTTATCACTGATCTGAATGTCGTTAGCATAGGCTATTTAGTCTCATTATTTTTGACATGAGAAATAAGTTCATCCATTAAGCGCTTTTTTATTTCCAGCTGTTGCTCGGCTGGCAAACCATACTTTTTAGCTAAAACTTGGTAGTCATCAGGGGCTAAGCTAACAGTAAGGCGAGGGCGTTTTGGGCGCTTATTAACTGGGAGCCCTAAAATATCACGTATTTGTTCAGAAGGGCTTAGGCCAGCGTCAAGGGCTTGCTTTCTAATAGCAAGTTGTATTTTTTCGTCCATGTCAAAAGCGACTTGAACAGCCTTGATTGCTTTTACAGAAGATTGCCATTTGTCAGGCATTTTTTTGGTCATGATAACCTCTAATTATATTTTGGTTAGTATCGCTAACTTGCTGAATACATATCTATAATATCAGTTAACGGGCGAAAAATAGTGAGAAATACATCCGTGTCGCCATCTTGCCAGACTTCTATATCAACCCCTTTACTTTGATCTTCATTGTATAAGGTATAAAGTTCGAATTGTTCGCCGCTATCTTTCCCTTCATAAGCGCTAATGGTTTCACTTCGGTGATCTTTACGGTGAAAAAAACCTACTTTTGCAAAAGTGCTTTGTTGATATTGTTCACTAGTCCAGTTGGCAGTAAGCTTATTGTCTGCTTTACGCTCAAGAAATGCGTCGCCTGGCTCATCAAAAATTTCAGAAAAAGTGTCTAAATCAAAAAGCGTTTCAACGTCTTGAGGAGATAGCTTTAAGGCAAATTTTAATTCGGTAGTGTCATCAATAGCTAAAGAAAGAAACAATAGCAAATCATCACTCCCTTGTAGGGTCCATTCAGCTTCAGTGCTGTGCTCATACTCGTAAGTATTTACAGCCGTAACTTGTAGCTGTTGGTTACGCAGTATCTCTGGTAAAGCGAAACTATCAGTAAGGACAATAATATCACCCACTAAAAGTTGATTTACATGCGTTAATTGACGTTGCTCTGTTTGGTTGTTTTTCTTGAATAACCGTGTAAAAAAACTCATAACCCACCTTAAGTATTGCGCTAACAAGCGCTGTGCTAATAAAGCTATCAGTAAGCAAAAGCGACAAGCAACAGAAACTATAATCTACTGCTTGTCGCGTTAGCGTGAATGTTTTGACTCAACCGCTTGCTATTACTTTTGTTTCGCTTTAATGCGGTCTAATACCGAATTGGCATTACTACTTTGAGCACCAATGCCGGCAGCTTGTAATTGTGCGGCAAGTGATGTGTCAGAATCTTCAGACTCAAGTACCTCAGCTGCCTTCATCTTATCGTCAAATTTTTGCTGTTTTGCTTTAATGCGCTCTAATGAGTCTTTAGCGCTTAACAATTTAGAATTACTTGATGAAAAGTTATCAGTAATTGCAGAGGTTGCTTTTTGTACACTTTCTGTGGTTTTCACCATAGAAAGTTGACGCTTATGTTCGCTTACTTGACGTTCACTTTTCTTGACTAATTCTTTTAATCTTTGTGCATTACCAGCAAAACTATCATGGGCTTGCTGCTGTGTCGCTAGATCACTTTCTAGTGTGGCAATTTTTTCTGCTACAGCTAGCGCTAGGGCTTCATCACCTTTTTCTAATGCTTGTCCGGCATACCCTTCGTGCTCGGTGATTTCTTTTTCTAAACGTGTTACTTCGCGTTGCGCTGACATTTGCTCGGCCATTACGCCGGTTAAATCACGCTTTGCTTTAGTTAAATGGTTCTCTGCATCACGAATTTCTTGTTCGAAAATGCGGGTTGCATTAGCATCAATGATCGCTTCACCTGCTTGTGAAGCACCACCACGAACTGCAGTCATAATTTTTTTAAATATACTCATTTTTCTCTCCTAATAAGGTAACTAGCTAAGCTAACGATTGGCTTAAAGTAGGTAGTCGCTCATATCATCAATAACTTCTAAAGCGTTATTACTTAATACCGCTAATTCGTGTTCTATATCATTAAAACTTGAGTTGATAGAAAGGGCACCGAAAACCACATATTTTTCACCAATTTTAGAAAAAGATGATAATGGCATAGGAATGTTCATTTCTAACATGCTCTCGTGCATTGCAGTTATGCTGTCAGGTTTTACTTCATCAACTCCCCAAAGATAGCTAATGCAAAGTACTTGATCATCAGTTACTGAAACAAAAATAGGTAACTCTTCTCTACCTAAAACAGTAATTTGTAGTACATCTACTTCGCCTGAAATCGGTTGGCAGTCAAAGTTCATTCCTGTTTCTGAGTTGTCGCCTAAGCCATTTAAGTGGTCGGCTATACTATGAATATTCATATGTTCCTATCCTTAATTTATTTTCTTTTGATGACATAATATGTCATCTAAGTTAAATTTACCACCTTGACATATTATGTCAAGCATTTATTTATACTATTTCATTTCTCGGCACTTAACCCTTAACAATAATCTACTGGCCTAGTCCTTGTTGGTTTTTCCAAGCTTGTTGATGAAGCTGATATAAGGTGTGACTGCCTAAGATATTTATATCAATATTTTCTTCGTTTTTGTAGAAGTTATTGGGGAAAATAAAGGCCGCTTTTAGGAGCGCTAAATTAAGCCAATTAGGTGCAATGGGAAGTTCGTCTAATTGGTTAAGCCGTGCCAAAGGGCTCGCACCCATTTTAGCGGCAATAGTCCAGCCCCATTCACCAAAGCTAGGAATATTGTCGTGGTACTGTTGAACATGTGGGAAGTCAGCGGCTTTTAGTGTTTTGCCGATAGAAATAAAAGAGTCTTTAGCATGATATGGACTGGTTGATTGTATAGCAATTAAGCCATCGCCCGCTAGGAGCTGTTTTAACCTAGCATAAAAGTTAACCGTGTAAAGTTTATTTAAATCTGGGTGGCTTGGATCAGGTAAGTCAACAATAATTGCGTCGAATACCTGCCCAGTTTTCAGTAGGTCATTCAAGGTAACAAAAGCGTCGCTACGTAAAATTGTTACCCGCTGATCTTGTAAACTATTTTGATTTAAATAACGAATTTTGTTAGCCAGGCTGGCACTTAAATGTTCATCAGGTTTTTGAAAAATATCTATTAACTCACCGTCTAAGTCAATTAAGGTTACACTTTTTGGATCGTAAGTTAATACATCGCGTAATGCTAAACCATCGCCACCGCCAACAATTAAAATATTATCATGGCGTGCTGAGCCTGCCATCACCGGGACGACTAAGTAATCGTGATAAATATGTTCGTCAAGAGAAGAAAACTGTAAGCGACCATTAAGGTAAAAATTAATCACACTGCTTTGCGTTTTGTTTGCTTTAATATCGCTTGTATTTAAGCCCATTTTTCTTTCAGTGAAAGTCAGTTGTTGATAATTTGTTTTTTGTACATGAACGACCTTATCTAAATAGAGTAAGCTATTCATTTGGTTAAGCCATTGGTTGCCATAATTAAACATGAGTAGAATGAGTAGTGCCAAAAGCAAATGCAAGCCGACAAAAGTTTTACGCCAAACCAACTGTTGCCAATACCGCAGGATAAAGAATGCGCCAGCTATTAGGTTTAGGCTAGCAGTTAACGCAGCGGCTTTACTGATATCGATACTTAGTAAGAAAATTACCCAAATGGCGGCACCTGCCCCAGCACCGATATAGTCAGCACCATAAATTGTGCCAAGGTTATTTGCTAAATGCTGGCCATGAATTTGTTCACGAATTCGCGCAATTAACGGAATTTCCATCCCAATGAAAAAGCCGATAACAACACCAAAAAAATAAGGGCTATTAATGGCTAAAAAACTTAAGGTCTTAAAGAGCCCGCCTTGGGGAAGCATGTCGGGCGGCAACGAAAATAGGTCGGCAATAATATGTGGCAACGTTTGTGTGATAGCTATTAAAGCACCAATAAATAAAATAGCGCTTGAGCCGAGTAGGGCAATAATTAACTCTAAATAAACAAAACCATTAAAAGCACAGCGCACCTTGCGGGCAGCAAAAGCACCTAACCCCATAGCCACAATCATTAAGCCAATCATGGTGTAAATGGTGCTTTCCATTACGCCCAATACTCTGCCAGCGTAATGTGAAAGCAGGTATTCATAAATTAACCCGCAGCCTGCCAACACAGCCATGGTTAAAATAAGTAAGGTATCGTCAAGCAGGCGTGAGTCTTTTGAAAGCATAATAAAATTCGATAAAGAAAAAGTAAAAGAATGGACGCTTGACCAGGGGTTAAGTACTTAGACAGTGCTGAGTGACGAGCAAAAAGCCAGGCGCTAGGCACAAGGAAGTACTAGGCCTAGCGTTTAACTGTTATCGTTACCCCTTAGCGCCTAACACCAAGTACCTAGCAGCTGTCACTTAACTTAGGCCATCAATGCCGTTAAAATTAATGCGATGGCGATACTTGTTGCCATTTCAATGCTAGCCACACCAATATTATGTTGCTGATCCACTTCTTCTACTAAGTTAATACCCCATAACACAATGCGCTTTGCTATGGTGGTTAGTAGCGACACCAATACTGTCATAATAACGCCAAATATTAACCATCCAACAAGGATCATCACCAAATCATCTGGGCTGTAAACAAAGAAATAACTCGCTGCGGTAACGGCTAGTGCGGTACTAATTACTTGGCCGCTATAACGGATGGCAAGCGCTAACTGACCTTCGCTTAATGCATCTTGTAATGAATCGTCTTGGTTGTTTGTAGCGTATTGCTTTTCTCGAATACGAGTCACTAATACTAAAACCGTTTGGGCAACAATAAAACCGCTAGTAATCGCAATGAAAGTTGCTGCATTTAAGCCATCAACCCAAAGTAATACTGCACGAATGATAATGGCAGTGGCAATTGCACCAGCAGCATCGACTATACCAATGGTGAGGTTTTGCTCTTTTATGAGCTCGGTTTTATTTAAGTGCTGTAATGCAACTTTGTCTTGAATAAAGCGACCGACTTTAATTAAAATTAAACCGTAAGCACCGTAAGCTAACATGCCAATTACTTCCATAGTATAGCTAGGGGCGTTCTCACCAGTAATGGCGCCGGTAAGCACAATACCTAAAGCTAAAATGCTCCCCGCAACACTGACACCAAATGAAAAGTTGTCTTTTTGGGCTAATTCTTCGGTACTGTTAACCTTACTCGTAACACCTAACAAAAAGCGCATTGCGCCTAAAAGCACGATAGCAATAGTAATGTCTATTGCTAAAAAAATGAGTAGTTCTTGGCTTAGACCAACAAGCTCAATTAATTTATTCATAATGTTTTTTGATCCCTATTGCTGGTTACTTACCGCGTCTGAAGCTGCGAGAAGTGTTGGTATTAGAATTTCTAAAGCTAGAGCGCTTACTTTTACTTGCATAGCTACTTTTTTTAACGTTATTACTGCGAAAACGATTAGCACTGCTTTGTGCCGTTTTACTTTTACTTGATAAACTTGATGCGCCCGTACGGTTTTTACTGTAAGGACTTGAATACCTCTGCCCACGACTAGCAAATGACTTTTTTGTGCGTTCATCAAGTTTGGTTTGTTTATTTAGCTGGCTAGGAGAACTATACCGCGTTCTACCGTAGTCATTATAATAGCTGTAATTACGGCTTCTTCCCCAGTCGTTATAATAAGTTCGACGGCCCATTAAATCGCCTAGCATTGAATACATGCCATACCAGGCCCAAAAAGACATGCCATTACTGCCGGTTTGCCATTGACCATAACTTGGGTTACCAATTAGCTGTTCGCCAGTACCAAAGTCTTGCGCATTGTTAGCTTGTTGGCTTTGCGCTTTTGACAATGCATTGATACGCGGTAGTTGGCCATCAGACATATCTGCTAGTACATTGAGTGGGTCGCTTAATGCTTCAGAAAACAGTGTAGGGTCAGCTGCCTGATAAATATTAAGTAACTCTTCGTAAAGTGCTTGGCTTGAAGCAAACATTTGAGGTTGATTTTTGGCCGTGTTAATTCGGTCAAGTAGTGCTAAATACATTGGACCTTCTACTGAGGCATCTTTTTTAAATTCATTTATTAAAGTAGACAGGTTTGGTTTGAGCGCTGCTACTTGCGCAGCATACTGTTTAATTAACGTTGCATTACGTACCTGACCCTTTTTAAGGGCATCACCTAACTGCGCCACTCTTTGCTCGGTAATCGGCAATTGTTGTAAAGCTTGTTCTTTGACTGGGTCTCCACAGGCAGACAATAAAAAAAGTGTGCATACGATTATTGCTTTTGTAGACATACTTTTTAAACAGCGCCGAGGAAAAGATTGTGTTAGCTTTTGCATTACTGCCATCATCTCCATAAAATGCTATGTTATTGTTAAATTATACCGTATTAATATCATTGATGACATATTATGTCCATCTTCTTGGTAATATAAAATTAACCACTTAAAGGAACGCCTTTGTCTTATTTTACTCTCTCACAGCTTCATGATAATGAGTTACTTGAGCAGCAGCAACAAAAAAGTTGGCAGCAGTTTCATCAACAGCACGGCGAAAGCACTCAAGTATTGACACCAGAGCAACTTGAACACTTTAAACTTGCTATTACCTTAAGTGATTTTGTTTTAACGAGTGCATTACAAGCACCTGAATTAGTCTTAGCATTATTTGAGAATAAAAGTGTTTATCATACAACAACACCGCCTTATGAAACACTATTAGAGACGCTGTTACAAGACTGTCAAAGTGAAGAACAACTGCACCGTTTGTTAAGGCGCTTTAGACTACAGCAAATGGTAAATATCGCCATTGCTGATTTGGTGTTAAATATTGATTTGCAAAGCTCGTTACAACGATTGTCTTCGCTAGCAGACGCCTTGATCCAAGCTAGTCTTAACTGGTTAACACAGTTTTGTCAGGACAAATGGGGGGTGCCAACAAGTAGGGCAGGTGTGCCACAACGTTTACTCGTTTATGGTATGGGTAAGCTTGGCGGAAAAGAATTGAACTTTTCATCTGATATCGACTTAATCTTTGTTTACCCCCATAGTGGTGAAACGCAAGGTTGCCGGCGCAGCCTAGACAACCAGCAATTTTTTACCCGCTTAGCGCAAAAACTTATTACCTCACTACACCAACAGACCGCAGATGGTTTTGTATACCGAGTTGACATGCGTTTAAGGCCTTTTGGAGAAAGTGGCCCCTTGGTGCTAACTTTTAGCGCAATGGAAGATTATTATCAAGAGCAAGGCCGTGACTGGGAACGGTATGCCATGCTCAAAGCGCGGGTTATTCCTTTTACAAAAAACGCTGCTAGTCACACTGCAAGTAGTGAAACGCAACAAAAACCAACCAACATAACCCTTGATAATCAAGACTACGCTAAGCAATTATCAGCGTTATTAAGGCCTTTTGTCTATCGTCGCTATATCGATTTCAGTGTGATTGATAGCTTGCGTAGAATGAAAAGTATGATTTCACAAGAAGTACGCCGTAAGCAACTGGTTAATAATATTAAGCTAGGGGCAGGTGGTATTCGAGAAATTGAATTTATTGTGCAAGTATTTCAACTGATTCGTGGTGGCAGAGTACCGGCATTGCAGCAGCGAAATTTATTAACTGTATTACCTGAATTGGTTATTTCTGGCGAATTAGAAGAAGAAAGTACATTAGTTTTAGCAAAAGCTTATTGTTTTTTACGCCGAGTAGAAAATATTTTACAAGCTTTAGCAGACAAACAAACACAAACCTTACCTGACAATGCGTTAGACAAACAACGGTTATTGTTTGTCTTAAACTTTTCTTGTTGGGATGACTTTATAGAAGTATTGCAAGGACATATGGAAGCTGTACACGAAAAGTTTGATCAATTAATAGGTATAGAAAGCCCAAATCACCAAGCAGATGATCAGCACTGGAGTGTACTGTGGAATAGTCGCTGGAGCAATGAAGAGTCAATTGCCTGGGTTGAGCAAGAGCAAGTATTACAAAATACGGTTATCTGGAATAGTGAAAAAATTTGGCATTTAATTGCAGACTTCAGAGACGACTTGAGCAAGCGTAGTATTGGTAGTCGGGGGCGACAAGTATTAGATAAGCTTATCCCCTTACTTATTTGTCATATTCAGCAGGCCAAGCAAGCTGAATATGTGCTTGAGCGTGTGTTACATGTATTTAAAAGAATTGTGACACGTACCGCATATTTAGAACTACTATTTGAAAACGAAGGCGCATTAAAACAATTAATTCACTTATGTCAAGCGAGCAGCTGGGTCACTGATTACATTGCAAAATTCCCCATTTTACTCGATGAACTAATTGACCCTAACTTACTCCATAACCCGCCAGAATTATCTGCTTATGGCGTTGAGTTACGTGAAAATATGTTACGTATTCCAGAAGAAGATTTGGAAGCGCAAATGGATGGTTTACGCGTTTTTAAACAAGCACAGCAACTGCGTATTGCTGCAGCAGATATTGCGGGTGTGCTCGATGTAAAAAGAGTCAGCGACCATTTAACGGCCTTGGCGGAAGCGATCATAAATGAAGTGATTAATATTGCTTGGCAACAAGTGGCGAAACGCTTTGGTATTCCTACCTCAACAGTTGACAGCCAGCATAAAGGCTTTGCTGTAATCGCTTATGGAAAAACTGGCGGTAAAGAGTTGAGTTATGGTTCAGATCTTGATTTGGTTTTTGTTGATAACAGCCCAGAAGGTGAATTAACAACAGGCTTAGTTGGTGGCCATAAGGTGGTTTCAGCGAGCCAATTTTATATGAAACTCGCCCAACGCATAATGCATATTTTTAATACCCGTATGAATAGCGGTGTTTTATATGAATTAGATATGCGCCTGCGTCCCTCTGGCAATTCAGGGCTATTAGTAATACATATTGATAACTTTGGTGAGTATCAGTTACACGATGCATGGACATGGGAGCATCAAGCGTTAGTTCGAGCAAGAGTGGTTTATGGTAACGACATTATTATTAATCGCTTTAAACGTATTCGACAGCAGGTGCTAAGTAAAAAAAGAAATATTGCCCAGTTAAAAGATGAAGTGAGCGCGATGCGAAAGAAAATGCGCAGCCACCTTGACCAATCGACGGCTGAGCTTATGGACATTAAGCAAGGTGGGGGCGGCTTAGTTGATATAGAATTTTTGGCGCAATATCTTGTGTTAGCACATAGCCATGCCTATGAAAAACTAACCGCACGTTGTGATACCTTAGGTATTTTTAAGTTATTGGTAGCACTTGACATAGTCAGTACTACAGAGCAAGAGATACTCGCTAAAAGTTATCAGCAGCTTAGACATTTTGGGCACAAAGCAACCTTAAAGAATGAAGCGCTATTAATCGATAAATCGTTATTACCACAAAGCAAACATGTGCAGAAAATATGGCAAAAGTTTATGTTACCAGCAACTGGACAACATAAAGTGTAAGCCGGTCTTGACTTGATGCACAGTAATGAAGGTGAGAAAATTAAAGCAAAGGTATGTTTAATGCGAATATGGCGTGTGACTAAGCCCTGTTAAGGTGAATTTAAATATGTACACTCACCTTTAAGGTAAGGAATAGCTTCATTAATAAACACTAACGTTCGCTGGCGAAAGCAAAAGTAACTATTAACACCTTCTGGATAATGGCCCGACACTGCAAGGGCTATTTGGCGTGCTGTTTTAACAATGTCTTTATTGATGCGAAATGGGTCCTTAATAATAAAGTCTTTATTGATCCACCAAAGCACTTCAAGACCCTCATCTTTAGCATATTCAGTGAGTTTTTGGTAAAGCGTTTCATTTGCTCTAAAGGGGCGAGCTAATTTTCTGCCAGTCCAACTTTTTGAATAAGGGCGTACAATCATCTTTCTTGCTTGTAGTATTTCAACTAAATCACCTTCAGGCTCAGGAAGAAAAATAACGTTATTGACGACCCTTCTTTCTTTTTTATCGCCATACACTTTAGCGTAAAAGTTAGACAGGCCTTCAGCTGCTGCGTTAACTCGTCTTTGGTTTTGCTTGTATTGTTGGCTGGATTTACTTCCCTCTTCACCGGTTGGTGATGTTGTTATTTCAACTTGGTTGGCACCCAGTAACACATCTTTATTAAGAAAAAATGCTACCGCTAGCCCGATAAGTACCACGGCTACTATAATGCTTCTGATCCAAAAACTCATAACAGCTAGCCTCTAATTGATTCATTTATTATAGCTATACACAATACAAAAGGTTAGTTGGTTTAGCAAAAGATTAAATTTGTACACTAACAACATTCAACAACTAACAGCTATCCCTCATTATTTATATAACGACGGCGCATTAGGGTCGGGACGCGTTTTAAAACGCCTGTGCAACCACATATATTGTTCTGGTTTACGTAAAATTGCTTTTTCAATTTCCTGATTCACCCGGGTGACGTCGTTCACATCATTGTCTGTTGGGAAGTTGTTTAATGCCGGCGTAATTTCTACAGTATAACCACTGCCATCGTCAAGGCGTTGCGGTATTATCATAAAGGTTTTAGTGTTAGGTTGGCGCGCAAAGATAAGTGTTCCCGTAGTGCTGGCAGTTTCTTTAACATTAAAAAAAGGGACAAATACACTGCGGTTACGCCCGTAATCTTGGTCAGGCAAATATAAGCACGGCTCCCCATCGCGTATCGCCTTAATTAAACCTTTAACATCTTGCTTACCTAACATATACTTATTTGAACGCCCTCGGCCTCGGTATTGAAAAAACTCCATTAATTGGTTGTTATGCGGGCGATAAAATACAACAGAAGGGTAGTTATATCCAAACCCTCGGCCGATAATTTCAGCCGACAAATAGTGCATTCCTAAAATGTAGGTATTATAGCCCGCTGCTTTAGCATTTTCTAAATGCGCTAGCCCCGTCACGGTAAACTTTCTTTTTATCCGCCAATCAGGCCACCACCAACCCATACCGGTTTCAAATAAGGCTATACCGGTATTTTCAAAGTTTTTCTTTAACAGTTGCTCTCTTTCTTGTTCACTCATTTGGGGAAAGCAAAGTGATAAATTTACATTGGCAACGTGTTTTCTTTTTGAACCAATTTTATATAACACACGCCCTAGCATACGTCCTAGGCCTAACTGCCATTTGTACGGTAACCATGAAATACTATAAAGAATAAAAACACCTAACCAAGTTAACCAGTATTTAGGTAATAAAAAAGCTAATTTAAAATCAGGCTGTAAAACTTTGTTTTTACTCACAGTATTTTCTCTTAATAATTTATAAAGACACTTAAAGGGGGAATTATATCGGGTATTGTTGGTGATATGAAAGCAAAGATATGCGAAAGCAAAGGCGCAACAATGACATAAAAAAGGATACACAGTAATTGTGTATCCTTGTTAATAGCGCTTGACACGCGTTACTTTTCGGCAATTAACCCAGCATTGATCGCTGCAATATCTTCATCAGTAATTGTACCACCAGCACGTTTTAATAATAATACGTTTTGGATATATGCATAACGTGTTGATGATAAGTTACGTTTAGCATTGTATAAGTTACGAGTACTGTCTAATACATCCACAATAGTGCGTGTACCCACCTCAAAACCCGCTTCAGTTGCTTCTAATGCTTTTGTTGCACTGAGTACTGATTGCTCAAATGCTTTAATACTAGAAATACTGGCAACAACTGTATTATAAGCATTGCGCGTGGTACGCACGACTGCGCGATGCGTTTGCATTAAGTCTTGACTCGCTAAAACAAAATTACTTTGCGCTTTGCGGACGCTGCTTTCTATTGCTCCACCAGAGTATATAGGGACATTCAGTGTTACGCCAACCGAGTAATTATTAAAAAAGGGGGTGTCATCAAAGCTTTTATTCTCGCCAAAAGCATCTATGTCAGTTTGACTTTTACCGCGCCCCAACTGACCATTTAAATCTAAGGTTGGGTAATGGCCAGCTCTTGCTGAGCGAATAGTTTGTTTAGCAACGTCAATACCCACTTGCGCTGCAATAAGCTCTAAGTTTTTTGCTTCAGCGGTTTTTTGCCACTCATCTGCGCTGGCTGGGTTGGGTGTTGACGTGCTAAAACGATCAGTGTTTAACACATGAATATTTCTAGGGTAAGTATTGGTAATAACGCGTAACTCTTCTTCTGCGCTAAAAATAGCGTTTTCAGCACGAATCTCTTCCGATACCGCATTATCAAACTGGGCTTGTGCTTCATGCACATCCGTAACGGCAGTTAACCCCACAGAAAAGCGCTGTTTGGTTTGCTCTAACTGGCGAGCGATAGCTGCTTTTTCTGCTTTAGCAAAAGCTAAATCGTCTTTGGTGGCTAACAACGCAAAATATGCTTGGGCAACACGTACAATTAAATCTTGTTTTGCTACTTGGTAAGTTAAGTCACTGCGATGTGCTGTCTTTTCTGCAATATTTAAACGCAACCAACTGTCATGGTGATAAAGCTGCATATTCAAGTTAGCGCCAAAGTTGATTGAATCTGTAGTGGTGGTGGTATCAAAAAAGCTGATAGTACCATCATCGCCGACGTTTGATTGTTGCGATTCTCTTTCACTAATATTCATGCTGCCTTGTGCACTAATTTGTGGTAACAAAACCGAGCGAGCTTGTACAATATCTTCTTGTACTATGTCAAATTGCGCTTTTGCTTTTAAAACCACAGTATCGTTTAATAATGCTTGCTGATAAACTGATAATAAATCGTCGGCTTGCGCATTCACTGCAGTTACAGCACCGGCAATAGCTATAATCAATGTACTTAATGTTTTTTTCATGAGTCGAACTTTCCTTCGAAGGTGTATTTCTGCATATCGTGTGATCACAATAGAAATAAGGTTGAGCATTATATTTAATGCTTTAAACAGGCCTATTACAGACAATTATACTTACAGAATATATAGCTATTTTATAGGTTACAAAAGTTTTTAACGTAACAAAATAAAATCCATGGTGGTTAGTGTAACAAATAATGATTAAAAAAATCGTGTTTTATTCGCAAGAGAGCATTTATGTCAGACGATAAAAATAAATACCCAACGATGTTTCAATATAATGTAAATGACGTAGCAATTACGGCAATTAATACTCAATATCAAGGCTTTTTTTCTATAGATGAGTATCAGCTAAAACATAAGTTATTTTCAGGTGAGTGTAGTGATGTCTTCACCCGAGAAGTCTTTGAGCGCGGGGATGCCGTTGTTGTTGTCTTATATGACCCTAAAAAAGACAAACTATTGCTAGTAGAGCAGTTTCGAGCCGGCGCCTTGCGCACCGAGCAAACTCCTTGGTTACTTGAATTTGTTGCAGGTATGTTTGGCGACAATGAAAACCCTATTGAGGTAGCTATTCGAGAAACAAAAGAAGAAGCTAATATCAGTTTAATATCAGAGAATATTAAGCCTATTATGCAATACCTTTCTAGCCCCGGCGGCATGAGTGAACGCATTCATTTATATTGGTCAAGTTTTGACAGTAATGCAGTATCACCTGGTAGTGTTTATGGTTTAGACGTAGAGCATGAAGATATATTGCTACACCTTGTCTCACGAGAGCAAGCACTTGCACTATTAACAGAAGGAAAAATAGTGAATGCAGCAACCATTATTGGCTTACAATGGTTAGCGTTGAATTACCAAACGCTTTAATATCAGCATTACATCGCTGCGGTTAACCGTAAAATATGGCATAATTAACAAATAACGCTCGAGCATATCGTTTAATCAAAACAGCGTAACCAAAAAACTAGTTCAACCAAAGTAATTTAGCCAAAAGGACAGTAGTGAGTTTCTTCCCTAATAGTACCGTAAATGGTAAAAAAAAGTATCGGCCTAACCTTGTTAGCTTGATGGCATTGTGCGCTGACAACTATTTTTTACTGTTAAAGGTACAAGCCGACAAAACACAACTTAACCAGCAGCGCCATTTTTTTATTAACGAGCAGCTTAGCTATATGATCAGGGTAAATGAAGTCACTCGGTATACCTCTTTGATAACTTTTGAACAAATAGCCTTGAAAAAACACAGCGTTCATTCGCTTTATCCTCGTATGAATATTCGTTTATATCATGACGCTCGCATGGCTGAGGTAATTAGTAGCCAAGGCATTTTTCAAATAAAGCCGCGTTACGACTACCCTAATAAACAGATGCATCAACAAGATGAAAAACAACAAACCAATCAATTTTTAAATGAATGGTTAAAGTTGTGCTTGGCGCATGGGCAAGTACATTTAACACTAGCAACAAGTGGATGATATATTGATGAGTAACCAAAACAAACCTTTTGTCGTCGCCCAGTTTACAGACAGCCACTTATTTGCTGACAAAAAAGCGAAACACTTGGGGGCCAATGTTTGGCAAAATTTAAACAGTGTATTAACAGACATTGCCCACAGAGCGACCATTGACTGTGTCGTATTTACTGGAGATTTAACGCAAGACCACAGTGAGCAATCTTATCAACATTTTGTTAGCGCAGTTAAGCAGGCCAATATAGCAATGCCAGTGTATTTTTTAGCGGGTAACCATGATGATAGAGCGTTATTAAATAAGCACTTAATTTCACCTGAGTTTAATCGTAATAAATTAATTGATCATAAATATTGGCAAATACAACTGCTAGACAGTAAAAGTGATACCCCTTCAGGTTTAGTAGGCTCAACAAAACTGCAGGCAATGTCACAGCAAATGGATAAAAGTAAATACCAACTGTTGATGATGCATCACCACCCTATTAATATCGGCTACGCTATTGATAACCATGGTTTATTAGCGCAAGAAGAGTTTTGGCAAACTCTGACGCGAATACATCAACAAACCAATAAAGTTAAAGCCATTGCCTGTGGGCATGTTCACCGAGCAGTGCATTTATTTAAGCAGAATGTTGAAGTTTTTACTTGCCCAGCAACCTCGGTGCAGTTTGGTGATACAAAAGAAAGTGCCGGCTGTGTCGTCCCAAGGTATCGACTATTTTACCTTGAAGATAACGGCACAATCCGTAGTGATATTATCTCGTGTTAACTTTCCTTTGTTGCTGGCTTAATAGCTAAACTAACAACTGTAACTAAGTATTTTGAGGTAGTTGGGTTATAAAAGGAGAATGATGAAGCGTGTTGGGGTAATGTTTATCACAGGAAAATAACGTCGGGATAAAACCAGAGAAAAATGAAATTAAATAAAAATAATGATGTGAGCAAAAATATCCTTTATGTTCATGGTTTTAATTCATCACCTAATTCATTAAAAGCAAGACAAGCTCGTCAGTATTTTACCGAACATTTTCCCACTATTAATTTTGTTTGCCCGCAACTCGCTAATTCGCCTAACGAAGCTATTACGCAACTAGAAGAAATACTTAATGCCAAAAGTAGCACGGCGCAAGCGCATCACACTTGGTCCTTAATTGGTTCGTCATTAGGTGGTTACTTCTGCCATTATTTAGCCAATAAATACCAACTGCGCGCGGTGCTGATCAACCCAGCTATTAAACCTTATACTTTATTAGCTGACTATATTGGTGAGCAAATAAATACCTATACCAACACTATTTACCAAGTAACAGCGCAGCACATGCGCGACCTAAAAGCTATAGAGCAGCGAGCGCCCCGTATTAATGACGAGCAAAAAAATAATTACCTTGTTATGGTACAAACAGGTGACGAAGTGTTAGATTATCAACAAGCAGTTGAAAAGTTTCAACACAGTCACTTAATAATAGAGCAAGGTGGTGATCACAGCTTTATTGGCTTTAATAATAAATTACCAATGATCGCAGCGTTTTTCAATCAGTGACGCTTGAATAAACATTGAAAGATAAAGCGCTATTTATAGCGTAAAAATAACAACCTACTTTTTATAGATAGAAAATAAACCATGACCGAGCAATATAATTCCGATTCCATTGAAGTTCTTAGCGGCTTAGATCCTGTACGCCATCGCCCTGGCATGTATACAGACACTTCGCGCCCAAATCACTTGGGGCAAGAAGTTATTGATAACTCGGTTGACGAGGCCTTAGCAGGTCATGCTCAACATATTAATGTTATTTTAGATAAAGACCAGTCGCTAGAAATTACGGATGACGGCCGTGGCATGCCAACGGACATACACCCAGAAGAAGGTGTGTCTGGTGTTGAACTAATTTTTTGTAAACTGCACGCTGGCGGCAAATTCTCTAATAAAAACTATCAATACTCTGGTGGTTTACACGGTGTTGGTATTTCAGTTGTTAATGCTTTATCAACGCGTGTTGACGTCACAGTTAAACGCGACAGTAAAGTGTATGAAATGGCGTTTGAAAACGGTTTTAAAGTTGAAGAGTTAACTGAAACAGGCACAGTAGGTAAACGCAATACGGGTACCCGAGTAAAATTTTGGCCTGATCCTAAATACTTCGACTCAGCAAAATTCTCAGTATTAAAACTCAAACATTTACTTAAAGCTAAAGCGGTATTATGCCCAGGCTTAACCATTAAATTTCATGACAAAGTTGAAAATAAAAAATATGAATGGTGCTATGAAGATGGCTTAACCGACTATTTAAAAGAATCTGTTGCTGAGTATGAAAGCTTACCCGAACAACCCTTTGTAGGTGAGTTTATCGCTCAAAGCGAAGCTGCAAGCTGGGCGGTAACATGGCTGCCAGAAGGGGGCGAGAGTATTGGTGAAAGCTATGTTAACTTAATCCCAACCGTTTCTGGCGGTACGCATGTGAATGGTTTACGCCAAGGCTTATTAGAGGCAATGCGTGAATTTTGTGAATTTCGCAATTTAATCCCCCGTGGCGTAAAACTGACGCCCGACGATGTATGGGATAAATGTAGTTATATTCTATCCATTAAAATGCAAGACCCACAATTTGCTGGGCAAACTAAAGAGCGCTTATCGTCTCGCCAATGTGCCGCCTTTGTTACTGGCGTGGTAAAAGATTCGTTCAGTTTATGGCTAAACGAGCATACCGATATAGCAGAATTGCTCGCCGAGTTTTGTTTAAGCAACGCCCAAAAACGTATGCGTGCTAGTAAAAAAGTCGTGCGTAAAAAAATTACTCAAGGGCCAGCCTTACCCGGCAAGCTAACCGATTGTGGTAGCCAAGATTTATCGCGCACTGAAATATTTTTAGTTGAAGGTGATTCTGCTGGAGGTAGCGCCAAGCAAGCCCGAGACCGAGAAACACAAGCTATCATGCCATTGCGCGGTAAAATTCTTAACACTTGGGAAGTTGATTCAGAACAAATATTAGCATCAGAAGAAGTACATAATATCTCTATAGCGCTTGGCATTGACCCAGACAGTGATGACTTATCAGAGCTGCGTTACGGTAAAATTTGTATTCTAGCCGATGCCGACTCAGACGGGCTTCATATAGCAACCTTGTTGTGCGCCTTATTTACGCAACATTTTCTGCCATTAGTACAAGCGGGCCATGTTTATGTAGCAATGCCACCGCTTTATCGTATTGATGTAGGAAAAGAAGTATTTTACGCGCTAGATGAAGCTGAAAAAGATGGCATTCTTGACCGAATAGAAGCCGAGAAAAAACGTGGAAAAGTGAACGTACAACGCTTTAAAGGCTTAGGTGAAATGAATCCGCTGCAATTACGAGAAACGACCATGGACCCAAACACTCGTCGGTTAGTACAACTTACCGCCGTGGATGAAGAGCAAAGCCAAACGATTGAGGTGATGGATATGCTTCTCTCTAAAAAACGTGCGGGAGACCGAAAAGAATGGCTACAAACTAAAGGTGATTTGGCGATAGTTTAATTAATGGGTAGCCCAAGTTAATTTCTTCCTGTTATTGGGTGAACTGTTATCAACAAGCAATTGTGTTTTGTGCAAAACGTTTTCGCTACCAAGCTGTTATAAAATGGAATAGAGCCTTGTTCTTGATAACAATATGGACACACTCGAACACTAGAAAAGTTAACAGCCTTTGTAAGAAATTCTTGCCCAAAAGCCAAGCAGCGAGTGCTAAATGTATGCTTAAAACTTAATGCGTAAAGCTGATGTGTATTAACATTCGCTAACATTGCCACACGCTCTAAATCAAAATATCCAAAGAAGATCTTTTTACCGGGAAGTCTATTGTTTGCCAGTAAACAGTGTTCATCACGCAACAACTGCATAGAGTTCTTATAGCCGTTTGCAGCAGTTAAGCGAAGTTAATAATTGGGCAATGTATCTGTTGGTGGCGGGTATGGCCGAATAAGTAACATATTCAAATCTTGCTTTTACAAATGTTACCTTTTAGTTAAGCAGTAAATCTGAATAGATTAAATCAAAATGATAATATCTAAATGATAGTATCATTTTAATTGCAAGTTACTCCGGTTCGATTTAAAGTGTTATTTAATAAACATAAAAATAATGTTGAATGTCACTTGGTAGATTTAACAAATATCAATTATGCACAGCGTGAACGCCTTGCGTTCATCGACTTCTGCTTGCAGTTTTTCGGGCAAATATCGCGCGCAGACCTTGTTAACCACTTTGAAACAGGGCTAGCATCATGCTCTCGCGATTTAACTTTGTATCGTGAAGTTGCGCCTAATAACCTCAACCTAAAGCACGAAACCAAGCAATATTACCGCACTTCAGAATTTAATCCTGTATTTGAACATAACCCTGAAGCAACACTTAATAGTTTGTGTCGAGGGTTTGGTGATGGTTTTTCTAATGGAATTACACCGTCAGATGTTTGCATTGATGCAACAAGATTAATTCATCCTGACTCAAATGTTATCGCAACAATAATGCGTGCGATCAATAACAGGCAAGCTATCTCATGCAATTATATTTCACTGTCATCAGGTGAAACAAAACGTGTTCTTGTGCCGCATAGTTTGGCTAACAATGGTCAACGCTGGCATGTTCGTGCTTTTGATAAAAAGAATAAAGGCTTTAGAGATTTTGTTTGTACACGATTACAAAACGTTACTGAAATTGAAAAGCCAATCGCGACAATACAATCAAAAGAATTTGATAAGCAATGGAACAGCATTCACAAAATAACATTAGTACCGCACCTTTCTATAAAACATTTTAAAGCAATCGAACTCGATTATGCTATGACGGGTGGGAAAATAGAATTAAACGTGCGAGAAGCGCTGTTAGGTTACTTAATGAGGCAATGGAACGTAGATTGCTCATTAGAAAGCACATTAGTTGGCGAACAGTATCAGCTTAGGCTCGCCAATATTCACGAATTGCAGGGAATTGAGAGTCTGTCGATTGCGCCTGGTTACGATATTTAAAAAGGATAATTACCCATATGGCAACAGCTAAAACAAGCGCAAAAAAGAACAAAGCAAAAGAACTTGGTTTTGAAGAATCACTTTGGGATGCAGCGAATAAGCTGCGCGGCAGTGTTGAGTCAGCAGAGTACAAGCATATTGTACTAAGTCTTATCTTCTTAAAGTTCATCAGTGATAAGTTTGAAAAACAACGTGAAAAATTAAGAGCAGAAGGCATGGCCGACTATGTTGATATGGTTGAGTTCTACGCCAAAGACAATGTGTTCTATTTACCTGATGATGCCCGTTGGTCGTTTATTCAAAAGCAAGCCAAGCAAGATGATATAGCGGTAAAAATTGATACGGCTCTGCATACCGTTGAAAAGAACAACGTATCACTTAAAGGAGCATTGCCAGACAATTACTTTTCTCGCCTTGGGCTTGATGGCAGTAAATTAGCCGCCCTTATCGATACCATCAATAATATCGACACAGTTGCAAATGAATGTGAAATGACCGAAGAAGATTTAGTTGGTCGTGTTTATGAGTACTTCTTAGGTAAGTTTGCCGCTAGCGAAGGGAAAGGTGGTGGAGAGTTCTATACGCCAAAATCTATTGTTGCGCTCATTGCTGAAATGATCGAACCCTTTAAAGGCAAGATCTACGATCCGTGTTGTGGTAGTGGCGGCATGTTTGTTCAGTCGTTGAAGTTTATTGATAGTCACAATGGCAATAAAAAAGACGTATCAATTTATGGGCAAGAATATACCAATACCACCTACAAGTTAGCCAAAATGAACTTGGCGGTACGAGGTATTTCTGGCAATTTAGGTGATGTTGCAGGTGATAGTTTTTTTAAAGATCAGCACTCAGATCTTAAGGCCGATTTCATTATGGCGAATCCGCCATTTAACCAGAAACAATGGCGTGCAGATAACGAATTAGTTGATGATCCTCGTTGGTCAGGCTTTGAAGTGCCACCGACAGGCAACGCAAACTATGCGTGGATCATGCACATGATCTCCAAGTTGAGTGAAAACGGCACAGCAGGTTTTGTACTAGCTAATGGTTCAATGAGTTCTAATACGGGCGGTGAAGGCACAATTCGACAAAAAATCATTGAAAATGATTTAGTCGATTGCATGATTGCATTACCGGGGCAACTTTTTTACACCACACAAATCCCTGTTTGCTTATGGTTTATCACTAAGAATAAAATACAAGACTCTGAACGAGGTTACCGTAATCGTGAAGGTGAAACTCTGTTTATCGATGCCCGTGAAATGGGCACAATGGTTAGCCGGGTTCATAAAGAACTAACCAATGAAGATATCGCCAAAATAACCAACACCTATCATAATTGGCGAAATAACCAAAATGTAGGTCGGGCTTTAGCCCGACAAGATCAAGAAAATAATATTAATAATAACCACGACGGCCTAAAGGCCGACCTACAACAAACCAGTTATCAAAACATTGCAGGGTTTTGTAAATCAGCCACGCTTGACGAAATCAAAGCCAATGACTTTGTATTAACACCGGGCCGTTATGTGGGGGCTGCTGAACTAGAGGATGACGGCATCCCGTTTGAAGTAAAAATGAAAGAACTAAGCCAAACCCTTTATAGCCAGATGGAACAGGCAGAAGAGTTAGATAAAGCAATTCGTCAAAACTTGGAGGTGTTGGGTTATGTTAGTTAGCCTTGGCGAACACTGTGATTTCTTGGGAGGTTTTGCTTTTAAAAGCCAAGACCTTAAATCTCATGAGGGAATACCTGTTATTAAGATTAAAAATGTTAATAACAAAGTCGTAAAAATGGATGATGTACAATTGTTATCAGAAGATAAAATGAACGAAAAGTTAAATAAGTTCCTGCTAACTGATGGTGATGTCCTAATTGCAATGACAGGTCAAGGAAGTGTCGGAAGGGTTGGACGTTTCAGAGACCTTGATAATAAAAAAGTTTTGCTTAATCAACGTGTAGGTAAGTTTATACCTAAACAGTCTCTTGATTTAGGCTATTTGTTTTACATACTTTCTTCAGAAAAATATGAAAAGATACTTTTTAATGCTGCAAGTGGCTCAGGCCAACCTAATTTAAGCCCTGATATTATCAAGTCTATTAAAATTCCTTACTTGCCAATAGATGAACAAATCAAAGTCTCAAAGGTTTTAGGCACTTTAGATGATAAAATTGCGCTAAATCAGAACTTCAATCAAACCCTAGAACAAATGGCGCAGGCATTATTTAAAAGCTGGTTTGTAGATTTTGATCCTGTTATCGATAACGCCTTTGCCAATGGCACCAATATAAGTGATTTTCCTGAAGCCCTGCAACACAGAGCTGAGCAACGCAAGCAAGCGCAGCAGCTAAAAGAATTTAAATCACTACCTAATGATATCCGCGCATTATTTCCAAGTGAATTTGAACAAACCAATCAACCCTCAATCGGTATTAATGGGTGGATACCTAAGGGCTGGAAAAAGACTTCATTTGAATCATTGATAAAACTGATTGGTGGCGGCACGCCCAAAACAAGCATTGATGAATACTGGAATGGCGATATTCCTTGGTTTTCAGTTGTAGACGCGCCTAATGATAGTGATGTCTTTGTTTTAGATACTGAAAAGCATGTTACTCAACTTGGCGTAGATAAGTCATCCACCAAAATTTTAAGAACTGGAACTACGATAATCAGTGCTCGTGGAACTGTAGGTAAGTGTGCTTTGGTGGGAGAGCCTATGGCGATGAACCAATCATGTTACGGTATCAATGGCAACGAAGGTGTTTCGGATGAGTATATTTATTTTATGACCAGACACCAAGTTTCTGATCTTCAAAAGAGAGGGCACGGTTCAGTATTTAACACTATTACTCGTGAAACTTTTAAATCGATTATGCTCCCATTCAGTGGTAGTGAAGTAACACAAAAATTTTCAGAGGTAGTGACACCGTTCTTAAATAAAGTTTTATTGAATAATAAGCAGAACGCAGAGCTAATAAAAACAAGAGATGTTTTGTTACCAAAACTTATCTCAGGTCAAATCACCATCAATAAGGACGTCGCCTAATGATTGAACTTGCTTGTACGAAAAAACTTATCACTAAGTTACCTGTTCAGCAGGGCTTGTTACCTGAGGGCGAACATTTGCAAGCAAGTTTAGCGGAACACGTTGTCGATAACCCACTGTCTGGCTGGCATGCTAATTTGCTAACGCTACAGCGTAGAAACTGCGTATTAATGGTGCATAACCAAACCCGTTTCCCGTTATTATTAATAGGCCTGAAAAAGCCTGATTTTGCTGCCCTCGACTATCACTTTGCCGATAGCCTAATGAACACCTTATTAAAAGTGGGCGCTGATCAAGAGCAACTACAAGCGGCCGAAAATTTATTAGCAGCGGTGAGTATTGAAAAATCATTTGATCGTTCGGTACAAGGCACGCTTAACCAAATGGCTAGTGATATTGAGCATTTACTTTGGCATGACAATGTTAATATTATCGATTGCTCAGCGTATAGAATGGCGGCATGGTTGGCCGACCGACCCTGTTCAGTTAAAAGCCGTGAAGAAGGGGCAGCAAAAAGTAAAAAAGATTGTATTTGGCCAATAAAAGCAATGTTAAGCTTGTTAAATAGCGATAAAACAACAGAAAAGGAGTTCTGAGTATGAATGAGATAGCGCTGTATCAAACGCAAAAGGGAGAAGCAGAAATTCAGGTTCGTTTTGAAAATGAAACGATTTGGCTTAACCAAGCACAAATGGTTGAATTGTTTGCTAGAGACCAGTCGGTGATTTCAAGACATATTCGCAACGCTATCAAAGAAGGTGAAATAGATGAAAAAAGCAATATGCAAAAAATGCATATTGCTTCTTCCGATAAACCAGTGGCTTTGTATGATTTAGATACCGTTATTTCAGTTGGTTACAGAGTTAAATCGCCACAAGGTGTATTATTTAGACGTTGGGCAACGGCGCGTTTAAAAGAGTATTTAGTCAAAGGTTATACCATTAACCAACAACGTTTTGACAAAAACGCCAAAGAATTAGAACAAGCACTGGCGTTAATTAATAAAGCCCTCAGCAGTCCAGAAATAGCAGCAAAAGAAAGCAAAGGCTTAGCCGAAATTGTTAGCCGTTATACGCAAACGTTTTTATGGTTGCAGCGTTATGATGAGGGTTTGTTAGACGAACCTAGCGGTACAAACGGTGGCAAACTCATTACGCATACGCAAGCGATGCAAGCGCTTAACGAGTTAAAAGCACAATTAATCGCCAGAGGTGAAGCAACGCAATTATTTGCTCAACCGCGTGGTGATGGTTTAGATAGTTTATTAGGAAATTTAGAACAAACCGTGTTTGGAGAGCCAGCTTATCCAACCATTGAAAGTAAAGCCGCGCATTTGCTTTATTTTGTGGTGAAAAATCATCCTTTTTCAGATGGCAATAAGCGTAGTGGTGCCTTTTTATTTGTCGATTTTCTTTATCGTAACGATCATTTGTATCGAACCAGTGGTGAGCCAGTGATAAATGATACCGGCTTGGCGGCTTTAACACTGCTTGTGGCTGAATCGGCAGCAGATCAAAAAGAAACCATCATTAGGTTAATTATGAATATGTTGGCTTAGATCGGATAAATTAACTAAAGGATTGATTTTGAAAAAGTTTACAGAAGCGCAACTAGAAGCAGCCATTATTGAATTACTGGGTGAACAAGGTTTTTCTTATGTTCATGGCAGTGCTATTTTAAATACCGATGGCTCTGAACGTGATAAGTCTGAAGTACTTATTAAGACGGATTTACGCCAGTTTTTAGCGCAAAAATATAAAGTTGATAATATTACCAGTGGTGAGATTGATGCAATTATTAAGCAAATTGAATCACTACCCGCGAGCGATTTATACGAGAGTAATAAAACCTTCTGTAAATGGTTAAGTGACGGATTTCTGTTAAAGCGAGAAGACCATACTCAGAAAGATCTCTACATTCAGCTAGTAGATTACACCAATGTTGTTCAGTCTATTCTCCCACACTTGATTCAAAGTGCTGATATTGAATTACCACAGGTAGCAGAACCTATAGGCGATTATAACGATAGTAATATTTATAGAATCGTTAATCAGCTTGAAATTGAAGGTGCTGATGGCGAAAAACGTATTCCAGACGGCATCTTATACATAAATGGATTACCAGTGGTGGTATTCGAGTTTAAGAGCGCCATTCGTGAAGAAGAAGCATCAATTCATGATGCTTGGAAGCAACTAACAATTCGCTATAAAAGAGCTATACCTCAGTTATTTGTTTATAACGCATTTTGCGTCATCAGTGATGGCGTGAATAACAAAATGGGCGGCTTATATGCCCCTTATGAATTTTTCTACGCTTGGCGTAAAGTCACGGGTAATGAGTCAATAGAAAAAGAGCGTATTAATTCACTGCACACTATGTTGCAGGGCTTGTTTAATAAAGCCCGTTTACGTGATGTTATCCGCAACTTTGTCTTTTTCCCTGATACCTCAAAAGCAGAAATTAAAATTGTTTGCCGCTACCCGCAATATTATGCGGCTAGAAAGCTCTATCAAAGTATTAAAACCAGCAGAAAAGGCTATACAAGGGCTGATGGCTCGCAAGGTGATGGCAAAGGTGGTACATACTTTGGCGCTACTGGCTGTGGTAAAAGTTTTACCATGCAATTTTTATCGCGCTTGTTAATGAAAAGTGTTGAGTTTGAAAGCCCAACCATTGTGTTAATTACCGACAGAACCGATCTTGATGATCAGCTATCTAAACAGTTCACTAACGCCAAAACTTATATTGGCGACCAAACTATTCTAACTGTTACTAGCAGAGATAATTTACGTGAGCAATTACAAGGTCGCAACAGTGGCGGTGTGTTCTTAACTACTATTCATAAGTTTACTGAAGACACGCAATTATTAACCAATCGCAGTAATGTTATTTGTATTTCAGATGAAGCGCATCGCAGCCAAACTAACCTTGACCAAAAAGTAAGAGTTACTGAAAAGGGGGTTAAGAAAACCTATGGTTTTGCTAAGTATTTACATGAGTCATTGCCCAATGCTACATACGTTGGTTTTACTGGTACGCCAGTAGACGCCACCCTTGATGTATTTGGTCAGGTGGTTGATAGTTACACCATGACTGAATCGGTTAAAGATGAAATAACCGTGCGCATTGTTTACGAAGGCCGGGCGGCTAAGGTTATTCTAAATAATGCCAAGCTAGATGAAATTGAAGCGTATTACCAGCAGTGCGCAGATGATGGTAGTAACGAACATCAGATAGAAGAAAGTAAAAAAGCATCAGCTAACATGACTTCTATTCTTGGTGATCCTGATCGTATTCATGCGTTAGCAAAAGACTTTGTCGCGCATTATGAAAGCCGTGTTGATGAAGGCGCTACTATTAAAGGTAAGGCTATGTTTGTAAGCTCAGCGCGTGAGGTGGCGTATTTATTTTATCAAGAGTTAAAAGAATTACGCCCACAGTGGTTTGTTGTAGAAGAAGCTGAAGGCAATAATCAATATACAGAAGAAGAGCGTAAAAAAGCCATCAGTGATGGTAAATTAGCCAAGCCAATGGAATGCGTTAAAATGGTGATGACGCGTGGTAAAGATGATCCTAAAGATTTGTGGGATCTTCTGGGCAGTAAAAAGGTAAGCAGTAAAAAATACCGTCAAGATTTAGATACTCAATTCAAAAATGAAAAATCGAATTTCAAAATAGCCATAGTGGTTGATATGTGGCTAACAGGCTTTGATGTACCTTTCTTAGATACCATTTATATCGACAAGCCAATACAGCGACATAACCTTATTCAAACTATATCTCGCGTTAACCGTAAGTTTGAAGGAAAAGACAAAGGCTTGGTGGTTGACTATATTGGTATTAAAACTCAAATGAATAAAGCGTTAGCCCAGTATTCAAAAACAGATGTCAGCAACTTTGAAGATATTGTACAGTCAGTGATTGTGGTAAAAGATCACTTAGATCTTTTAGGTAAGCTGATGCATCAGTTTGATGAAGCTCCATATTTTACTGGCAAGCCTGTAGCACAACTTAATTGTTTAAATAATGCCGCTGAATTTGTACTGCAAACGCAAAAGCTAGAACACCGTTTTATGGCATTAGTTAAACGCCTTAAAACCGCTTATGACGTATGTTGTGGTAGCGAAAAAATCATCCAAAAAGAACGCGACACTATTCATTTTTACATGGCGGTTCGCTCTATTGTTTATAAGCTAACAAAAGGCGATGCCCCTGATACCGCCCAAATGAATGCCAAAGTACGTGAGATGATCGCTGATGCACTGAAAAGTGATGGTGTAGAAGAGATCTTTAAACTAGGGCAAGACTCACATAACAAGAGTGATGGTGTTGATATTTTTGATGATGACTACCTCGCCAAAATAGAAAAAATAAAACTACCTAATACCAAGATAAAGTTACTCCAGCAGATGTTAGCTAAGGCTATTGGTGAATTTAAGCAAGTTAACAAAATGAAAGCCATCGACTTTTCACAGCGCTTTAAATCATTAGTAGATCAGTACAACGAGCGCAAAGAAGAAGACGTTCTCGTCAGTGATGTACTTGAAGACTTTTCTGATGAAATCATCAATATGTTTCAAGATCTTAAAACTGAAATGGGATCGTTTGAGGACATGGGCATTAACCTAGAAGAAAAAGCCTTCTACGACATATTACATTCACTAGCCGTTAAATATGACTTTGAATACCCAGAAGACAAGCTATTAGAGCTAGCTCAAGCGGTTAAAGGTGTTGTTGATGATAAAGCTAAATATACCGACTGGAATCAACGTGATGACATAAAGGCCGAGCTAAAAGTAGACCTGATAATGTTACTAGCTAAGTTTGGCTACCCACCAGTAAGCCGCGATGAAGTATATAAAGAAATCTTCGAGCAGGCTGAGAATTTTAAAAAGAATAGAGCTGCTTAGTTGCCGTTAGGGGCTAAGGAACTAGTTAATTTATATAAGGAATACTAAGAGTGGCAGTTGAATATAAACACGTAGTAATACATCATTTACGTAAAGAATCTAAGCAGCCTATTCAAAAACCTGTAATCAAAGAAGACACCTTAAACTGTGAAATGGAATCGGTTAAAAAACTTGTTGATGGTGTAATTGGTCTTTATGGGACTAAAGATAATAATGCTATTTTTGGTACGTTTGCTTCTACTCAAGAAGAAAGAGGTTACTTTCCCGGAAAATTTGAGAAGTTTAGGTTTGGAAAACAGGAAAAACTGGATTTCATTGAATTAACTAAAACCGCGATGAGCTCTTTGCAGAATAAAGCGCGAGATGTGAATTTTGCTTCTGGTGGTTATATCTTATTTGCATCTTACGTAAGTGATGCTAAGCCATTTTTGCTAGTTGCTATGATCAAACAGCGTGAAGGAATTCAATTAAATGAAAACCTTGAACCTGTCGGTATTCAAGAATTAGATCTTAGCAAACTTCACCAAGCAGCAAGAATAAACGTTGAACGATATTTACAGCACGAAGAAGCAGAAGGAGAGGACAAAGATCAGTTTAGTTACTTAAGTTTTGTCAGCCCAAGAACAAATCAAAGTGCATCAGGCTATTTTATTAAAGCATTGGGGTGCAGTGGTGGGGTTGCAGCTAGTCGTGCTACTGATTCTGCATGTAAAGAAATGGCAAAATTCTTTCGTAAGAACCCAGAGCTGAAAGCTAATGTTAAAGAACTAAAAGCTGGAGTTTTCTCATACTTAAGAGAATGCTATGACCAAAAGAGAGCTGCATCAATTAATGATTTAACTGGTATTGCAAGAAAACATCTTCCAGCAAATTATGATGATGACAAAAGAAATGAAATGGAGAAGGAGCTTGCTGAACATCTAAATAGTGAAGATGTGCAGGTTCCTAGTGAGTTTAGGGTTCATCTAGCTACTATTAATAAACATGCAAAAATTAAACTTAAAACGGCTAACTGGCAGTTTCAGTTTGAAAAGCATGCGTTAGGCTTAACAGAAAACGCTGAAATTTGGTACGACAAAACAAATAATCGTTTGGTCATTAATAATCTAACGGAAGAAACTAAATCAGCTATTACGGATGAGTAGCGATGGTAACCAAATCTAATAACATTGATAACTCTTTACAATCAGTAGTCAGCCTATACAGGGCTGCTGGCTTGCCAATTATTTCGGATAGTCGATTTGAGGCCGAGTTAAATGCGGATGATAAATTAATATCGACTATTGAAGAGAGTTTGTTGCTTGATAAATCTGTTGGCAAGTTTGATGAAATATTAGTCGATGATTCTGACTTAAGTGACAATCAAAAAATTCAGGTAGGTCAATGCATACAATTTACTTGGGCACTTTCGACTAGTGGTTCCCTACATTTTTATCAGAGCTTCGAGCAGTTACTTAGCAGTAGAAAAACCGTTTATAAGGGCGACTCACCTGAATGCTATTACATAGCAAATGCGGATCTGTTAGTAGAATCCGATACGATTAATGTTATGGGGCAAAGGCTAAATAATATTTGTCAGTTAATAAAATTATTGTCTCAAGTCGCCCATTATCATGATGAAAAAAGTCAGGCTGATACGTATCAGTTAGTTTTTGTTATTAATGATTCATCCAAAAACGGTTATCACCCTGTTGTTCTAGATACAAAATTTGAGCAATGTGACCTAGATGGGGAAGTATTAGACTTACGTACATTGGAAGATATAGTTCATGCTGAGCAACGTGCAGAGTCTCATGCTCAAGAAAAAGCGAGTATGTTTAGATTATGCCTAGCTGAAACAATAGAGTCGGTTCCCAAGGGGGAAAAAGCATTCAAGTACATACTCAACAATTGGGAAGAGTTACTAGCAAAATATAAGCAAAATTTTGATGTTTATATTAGTGGCTTTTCATTTAGTAAACTAAGAAATGAGCTGGCTAAAGCGGAAGTTGAAATTGCAAGTTCCCTTTCGAAAGTTTTGAGTGATGTGACTGGAAAGTTATTCAGTATTCCTTTGTCATTTGCTGCGCTACTTACAATGGATAAGTTGAAAACAGTTGAAGAATCGATTTTATTCGTTATAGGAACGATATTGGTTTCTATGATAATTAGTGGACTTGTCAGAAGCCAACTTCTTCTTAAGAGGAACATTGATTCAAGTCGAGACATGATATTTGGGGAGTTTGAACTAAAACGTAATGGTTATCCTCAGCAACTTAAAGAGTGCTTGGATGACGCTAAAACAACAATTGAAAATCAATCCACGTTGTTAAACAGAACATTGCATGGTACGAGAATCTTAGGATGGAGCATTAGTATTATTGCAACTTATATTTTTGTACTACGATTTTGGCCATATTGATTTGAATTATAATTTTATATGGTATTCTGTTTCACAGTTGAAATATTGATTAGTGTGCCGTGGTCATAGCTAAGCTTTTTAACGCATTAATTTGCTCAGGGCTGAAACCCTGTCTAAGCAAAGAAAAATAATGAAGTGATATGCTACTTCGTTTACCCTCATCTATTACTTGATAAAGGCTACCAGTTATCGTTTTGATCAAGCATGTATAAGTGTTGAAGTGGGTTATACGCGAAGTAAAGATATAATCGCTTCCGGATGGCAGTGATTGCGAGTATCTTCAATAGACATGCAAAAAAGAACGTCACCGACTGAATGAGCGTTTTCATCAACAATGGTAACAACTTGCCAATCGGAGACTACTGTGTTCATGAATTGCTTCCCAGTAATAAAGATTGATTTATAGTAGGATTAATCAATTTAAAAACATACTGCAAATCATGGAAGTAAAGTTAAATAATTTGTATGTACTTGAATGTGTAGACTATAAAAATTAGATTATACTCGTAACTAACTTTCAGCAGCGATATAACAGTGTTAAGCTAACCTGCATCTTGGTTCTATAAATTGTCAATATATGCTTTAAAATTTAGTTTTCATGTCATTTTATTATTTAATTTACCTTGAGGGTGAACATTAGTGATTTATATAAATCAAGCAGTTAGCTGTAAACTTTATGTCAGCTTATGGTTTATCCAACAAATTAACCGCTAACAACCATCAGTAATAAGATCGTACGCAGGGGGAATAGTTTCTGATTGTGCTTGAGTGTATCTAAAGTAACAGTTGTCGTCACTGACTTGGTTATTATTATTGAGATCATAACCAATATAAACAAAGTCTTTTCCTTGCTCTTCAAATACTTTATCACCAGACAGTTCAAATTGCCCAGACACTTGTACTTGTTTATATATTTCGTGGTTATCAAGGTAAGAATAAAGCAACCTTAAGTCTGGGCCATTAAGATCAATAACGCCATTTTTATCCATATCTATATCAACTAAATCTGGGCGGTTAAGTACAGGAAAAGTTGTGTAACTGGGCATTTTCGACTTGAGAAAAATAAAATCATTAGCGGCTTTAGCACTAACGCTAAACTGGGTTAATACAGCTACTTTTGCATCTTTTGACAGGTTAATAAACTTAGGCAGCGCGGTAACAGACAACACCCCTAGTATGACAATAACAATAATTAATTCAATTAAGGTAAAACCTTTGCTTTTATTCATTTTACACACACAGGGGATAAATTATTACTGTTCCAGCATTACCGCTAGAGCATGGCGCACGTAACACAATCAATTTTAATGACAATGCAGTCATAATAAATGATACGATAAGGCGCATACTGTACCTGTATGGCAACAAAAAACCAACTGTTTAATGTGTAGCGTGCTGTAATATTTAACGGCAATATTTCAAGGTAACACTTTAAGGTGTATTTTAAAGGTAATGTTTAAAGATAATTCCTCTGCAATCAAGCAACTCCCCGTACTTTACTCACTGCGCAATTGTCCTTACGCTATGCGTGCGCGGCTCGCAATATTTAAATCTGGCTACCCAGTTGAACTGCGAGACATTGTACTAAGTAATAAACCAGCCGAAATGCTGTTGGCATCACCTAAAGGGACAGTGCCAGTATTGGTGCTTGAACAAGCGCAAGCACCAACAAAAGTTATTGATGAAAGCTTAGATATTATGCTATGGGCTTTAAAACAAAATGATCCTGATGATCTTTTACACCGTCATGCTAATGTTGAAGGGAAAGATAACTTGGTTGATATGCTTAACTTAATCGCTATATTTGACCATGAATTTAAACAACATTTAGCAGCGTACCGATGCGCGAAGCGTTATCACGAAGACAACCTTATTGAGTGTCGACAAGCGTGTGAGAAATACATAGAAAATATAGAAGCGCGCTTAACTCAACACAAGTTTATTATGTCAAATAAAGAAAGCTTAGTTGACCTTGCTTTGCTCCCTTTCATTAGGCAATTTGCAAGAGTAGAGCGACAGTGGTATTGGCAATCCCCTTACCCTAAACTTCGTCAATGGCTTAATCACTACTTACAAAGCCTGATGTTTTCAAAAATTATGTTTAAACACCCACTGTGGTTAGACAGTAATGAAATAATTACATTAGGGTAAAGCAGCCTTTTGTTAACCGAAAAAAGCAAAGTTATACTGTTTATGCATGACTTGGCCTCAGGTAAGTTTTTTAGCAGATACTTTTGTGTATTTGAGTTTAAACCTTTTTAGTATTAGGGTAAGTTAACGTAAATTTACTTTCATTAACCAACATTAGGAATTTTTATGAAATTAGCCTCATTAGCCTTACATCATGGGTATGAATCTGATCCGACAACCAGATCTGCAACGACGCCTATTTATCAAACAACATCTTATACATTTGATAACACACAACATGGTGCTGACTTATTTGATTTAAAAGTGCCAGGCAATATTTATACCCGCATCATGAACCCAACAACCGACGTTTTAGAGCAGCGTGTTGCTGAAATGGAAGGCGGTATTGCTGGCTTGGCGGTTGCTTCTGGTATGTCAGCCATTACTTACGCAATTCAAGCAATTACGGCTGCAGGCGATAATATTATCAGTACCAGCCAGCTTTATGGTGGTACTTATAATTTATTTGCCCACACCTTACCAAGACAAGGCATAGAAGTAAGGTTTGCTTCGGGTGATGATTTAGCGTCATTTGACCAATTAATTGATGAAAACACCAAGGCTGTTTTTTGTGAATCTATTGGTAACCCTGCGGGCAATATTATTGATATTGAAGCACTAGCTGCAATTGCCCATAAACATGGCGTCCCCTTAATTGTTGACAATACCGTAGCAAGTCCAGCCTTGTGTCGCCCGTTTGAGCATGGTGCAGATATTGTTGTTCATTCATTAACAAAATATATTGGCGGTCATGGCACTACAATTGGCGGTATAATTGTTGACTCAGGTAAGTTTGATTGGGTTGGTAACAAAAACAGGTTCCCAATGTTAAACGAGCCTGATCCTTCATACCATGATGTTATTTATACCGAAGCATTAGGTCCAGCGGCCTATATTGGCCGTTGTCGTGTAGTCCCTCTTCGAAATACTGGGGCAGCATTATCACCACACAGTGCATTTTTAATTATGCAGGGTTTAGAAACTTTATGTTTACGTATGGAACGTCATTGTGAAAACGCGTTAAAAGTAGCTAATTACCTCAATAATCACGATAAAATAAGTTGGGTTAATTACGCCGGACTGTCTGATAGCCCTTATAATACGCTTTGTAAAAAAATTACTAGCGGACAAGCGTCAGGTATATTAAGTTTTGGTATAAAAGGCGACAGTGGTGCAGGCGGAAGATTTATTGACGCCCTTGAGATGATATTACGCCTAGTCAATATAGGTGATGCAAAATCGTTGGCGTGTCATCCTGCTTCAACAACTCATAGACAGCTAAATGCACAAGAGCTTAAATCAGCCGGTGTTTCTGAAGATTTAGTAAGAATTTCAGTCGGTATTGAACATATTGACGATATTATTGCTGATATTGAGCAAGCACTAGCAAAAGCGTAACTACTTAGTACAATAATACCCCACTTATAGCGTTAGGTGCGGGAGTTATTGTACTATGCTAATTTCACATTTTGTATGAATGTTATAGCGCTTATAGGCAGTTAAACGTTATACTTAAGCACTAACTATAAGCACTTTCACTTTTATATCTTTAGATGATATTAGCACTAGGCAAAATTAATGATAAACAATGATCTTCTTCGTCGCATCTGCACAATTGTAAACTTTAATGATGAAAAAACACTTACCGTGTTTGCTTTAGGTCATTGTGTTATAACGGCAGAGCAGCTAGCAGCTTTTTATAAAGAAAAAGACGATAGCGCATACCAAGCTTTATCAGATAGTGAATTGGCGAGTTTTCTAAACGGTTTAATTACCGATAAAAGGGGGGCAAAAGATGGCCCAAGCCACCCAACCGAACAAGTGTTAAGTAATAATGCTATTTTTAATAAATTAAAGATAGCGTTTGCCTTAAAGGCCGATGAGGTGATCAGCATCCTTGAACTGGCAGGTTTAAGCTTAGGTAAATACGAGCTAAGTGCCTTTTTTAGAAATATCCATCACAAACACTATAAGAACTGTAGTGACGAAGTGCTTTCAACGTTTCTTAACGGGTTAAAAATTCAAGCACAACAGTAAACTCTCTCTAACTTTAGCTAGTGTCGCTTTGCTTAGCACTACTGGTGTGTTCCACGTCTGTTTATTTTATATTGCGGCTGTCTACTAGCGCCGCATACACTCACTAAGCTGAGACCTACATGTCATTTTCCACACTTGGTTTATCTGAACCTATTTTAAACGCCGTTGCTGATTTAGCTTACGCCCAGCCAACTGCTATTCAAAAACAGGCGATACCGATTGTATTGTCAGGGAAAAATCTTATTGCTGGCGCGCAAACAGGTACTGGTAAAACTGCAAGTTATGTTTTACCACTGTTAGAGCAACTAAGCGCAAAGCAATTAAAAAATAATCGCAAACTTAGAGGCAAGCGTATCCGGGCGCTTATTTTAGTACCAACCCGTGAATTAGCAGCGCAAGTTGAAGCAAGTATTAGCCATTACGGTAAGTATTTAAACCTAAGCGCTATGGCTATGTATGGCGGTATTGATGCAAGCGAACAGAAACAGCGTTTGATCTGGGGCGTTGATATCATGGTGGCAACCCCAGGCAGACTTTTAGATATGGCACATCAGCGCGCCCTACATTTTGACGAACTTGAAATGCTAGTGCTAGATGAAGCAGACAGAATGCTTGATATGGGCTTTATTAACGACATTAACAAAATTATTGAACGTTTACCCAGACAAAGACAGAGCTTACTATTTTCAGCCACTATGTCAGATAACGTGCGAGCCTTGGCGAAAAGAACAATTAATGCACCAGTAGAAATCTCACTTAGCCAAAACAAGGCAGCAACACCCAAAATAGCACAATGGTTAGTGACCACAGACAAAGGTAATAAATCGGCATTGCTTAGCCATTTAATTACCACGCTAAAATGGCAACAGGCGCTTATTTTTATTGAAACCAAGCATGGCGCAGCCAAACTGGTTAGCCAATTAGAAAAACGAGGCATAAAAGCTGAGTCAATTCACAGTGGTAGAACTCAAGCAGTTCGAGAGCAATTATTAAGCGACTTTAAAAACGGAAAAATTCACTTTTTAGTGGCTACTGGTATTGCTGCGCGTGGCCTTGATATTGGCGCGCTTGAACGAGTAGTCAACTATGATTTGCCCGATCAAGTTGACGATTATATTCACCGCATAGGGCGCACAGGCCGGGCTGGCGCATCGGGCGAGGCTGTTTCGTTGGTTTCAAAAGATAACTTTCGAAACTTATGTGCTATTGAAAGCCGCCTAAGGCATGTTATTGTGCGTAAAACGTTCGCAGGTTTTGAGGTGAAAAAAGTGGTGCCTGTTTCTATTGTAGACTATGTGCCTAAAAACAAGCGAACTGCACAATAAGTGGTGTTGAAAATCGCTGCACCGTTAATCAGCCCGAGGTAGTATATGAAAAAGCCAACCAATAAAAAGTTTTTTACTACGCAATATCTGACAACTTATCATGTACTGGTAGCCGTTGTGTTATTGACCGTGATTGGGCTCGTATTTTTTTCACCAAAGGACAGTGTGCCTAACTTTGAAGGATATAAAGCAGGAAGTGAAAGAAAAACGGCATTTTTTAACTACTTTGTTCCCCTAATTAAAAATAATAATCAAGCGATAGCCAATACCAGAAAACAACTCAAAGTCTGGTATAAAAATCAAGATAACCTAGGCTGGTGGGATACTCGAAAATTAACTGATTTAGCAACAGCGTACCGCGTGACAAACTTTAGTATCAAGGATGACGCAACTTGGCAAGTGCTCATTAACAAAGTGAATGTGCTACCACCCTCACTTATTTTGGCGCAAGCTGCTAATGAAAGCGCTTGGGGGACATCAAGGTTTGCCAAATTAGCCAATAACTACTTTGGCCAATGGTGCTTTGAACAGGGGTGCGGCCTTGTTCCAACAAAAAGAGACTCAGGAAAAACCCATGAGGTTGCCGCATTTGACTCCCCCCAAGCCTCGCTTGAAAGTTACATGTTAAACTTAAATAGTCATCCTGCTTATCAGTCACTGCGTGAAATTCGCACACAATTAAGTGCTAAAAATATGCCGGTAACAGGCGTTGCCTTAGCGGCTGGTTTAAGTCGTTACTCTGAGCGCGGGGCGGAATATATAGCAGAATTACGTGAGATGATTAAATTTAATAAACTTGAGCAATATGATCTAAACATAGAAGCTAAATAACCCCTTACTTAAGCTGAGCTCTTAGCACTTAACGCTAAACACTTTAATGTGAGTCTTATAGGCTAATAAAGTGAGTTTATGTTAGACTCTCATGCTCAATTGGGCTCTAAGAGCAAGATATGCTTAGAGCCAGTTATTCGCAGTATAAATAATAGAGTTTACTCACTTATTTATACCGTATTATCACAAACTCTACGATAGAACTCCTACTATGATTATGTCGCTTATACGCTGGCCAATAGGCCGTCTTATTTTATTACTTAACTTTATATTTTCACCAAGCTCACCTAAAAGAACAGTAGCTGAGCAAAAAAAAATTGATGAGGTAACTCAACACTTAAGCTTGTATCAACTACCTAGCTGTCCTTTTTGTGTCAAAGTACGTCGTGCGATGAAGCGCGAAGGGATAAATATAGCACTGCGTAATATAAATCAAGTAAACGATTACCGTGAAGAGCTAATACGTGAGGGCGGTAAACGCACAGTCCCTTGTTTACGTATTGAAAAAACGACTGGTGAAGTACAGTGGCTTTATGAGTCTACTGATATCATTTCACACCTGCAACAGCTTGTAAAAACAGCCTAGCTTTTGGCTCGCACAAAAATCCAATTAACATAATACATTTACTGAAATAATTTTTGCGTTATCAGTGTCTACTATACTATGGATATAAACTATCGATATTTAGAGCTGATATGTTAATTAAAATACCTACTAGCAATACATTGACCGACGCTAACGTTACTGATGAGTCGGTCTACCTTGCGCGTCGCAGCTTATTAAAACAAATGGGATTTTTAGGCGCAGGCGCTTTATTAAATGCTACTGTAACACCCAATGCGCAAGCGAGCTTTTTCTCTACTGATAAAAAACAAGCAAGCTTTCAAACAAAAGCGCTTAGTTATCAGCCAGATAATTTAAATCAAACCCTATTGAAAACGCCCGAGAGAAAAGTTATTTCGCATAATAACTTTTATGAATTTGGCGCGCAAAAAGATCAACCCATTGCGCTCTCACAAGCATTTAAGGTTAACCCTTGGCAATTAAAAATTTCAGGGGAATGTGATAACCCAATCACCCTTGATTATGACGATTTAAGCAAAATGTTTCCATTAGAAGAGCGTATCTACCGTTTGCGCTGTGTTGAAGCTTGGTCAATGGTTATTCCCTGGATAGGTTTTTCGTTGGCGAGTTTACTTAAAAAAGTATCGCCAAATTCACGTGCAAAATATATCGCCTTTGAAACACTTTACGACCCTAAGCAAATGCCCGGACAAGCAGACAAGCGCTTGGGAGGCGGTATTAAATTTCCTTACGTAGAAGGTTTACGTATCGACGAAGCAATGCACCCTTTAACATTAATGAGTGTTGGCTTATATGGTAAAACGCTGCCACCGCAAAATGGTGCCCCTATTCGCCTCGTTGTGCCGTGGAAATACGGTTTTAAAAGTATTAAATCCATTGTTGGTATTAAATTGGTAGAGCACCAACCGCCAACAACATGGAATAAACTGGCAGCAAATGAATATGGCTTTTACGCCAATGTTAACCCAAATCATGACCACCCAAGGTGGAGCCAAGCAAGTGAGCGCCACATAACAACCGGTGGTTTATTTGCACGAAACCGTATTGCCACAAAACCGTTTAATGGTTATGGCGAACAAGTTGCAAGCCTTTATCAAGGCATGGACTTGTCAAAATACTATTAATACCCTATAGCATGGCGTGATCACCTGTTAATACCTTACCTTTTTACGCCGGTTTATGGTTCTGCGAGGTAATAAGTTGTTCGCACTTTAACTTGAAATTATTCATTATGACAAATAATAAAACAATATTTTGCCTAAAAGTGCTTATTCATTTAGGGGCGCTAATCCCTTTAGTTAATCTATATTATTTAGCCTTTGAAGATAAATTAGGCGCAGATCCGGTAGAGGCTGTTATTCACTTTACAGGGATAGGCGCACTTAATTTGTTGTTAGTCACCTTAACAATTACCCCCTTAGCTCAAATAACAAAGCAAGGTAAACTATTAAAAGTGAGGCGGCTTCTTGGGCTTTATGCCTATACTTATGCGGTTTTGCATTTAGTAAATTTTCTTAGCTTTGAAGTACAATTTGATGGCATATTATTTATTAGTGAGGTAATTAAGCGGCCCTATATTACTGTTGGTATGATTGCTTTTTTGCTGCTAACGGCCTTAGCTATTACTTCATTGGATACACTAAAACGTAAAATGGGTAAGTCGTGGCAGCGTTTACATAACATGAGCTATCTCATTATTATGCTGGTCACCCTGCATTTTTATTGGTCAGTTAAATCAGAGCTAACCTCTCCTTTGTTATATTTTGCCTTGGCGATAACTTTATTATTATTTAGGTATAAAAAAATGACACGTTATGTAAAAAATCGCTTTACCAGTAAAAAAAGCCAGTAAAAACAGCCTAGCCATGACTGAAATATTTACTTTTTGACTAGTTTTCCTTGTTCTTTGCAACAAACAAGATAAAAAATCATTTTGCTCTTCTGCCATTTGAGATTGTGTATAACAACGTCACTCATGGCACATTGTTAGCGTATAGCAAGGCAATAATCACATCAGTTTCACTAAACTGTCGGAATTTATTTATCGTTAGCGCTTGGTTAATTGCAGTATGACTAAGCCAACCATCGTACTTTTTCTACCATTGGTCGAATATCCGTCTTAAAGCCCTGTTATCTGTTATTAAGCGCTTGTCGTTAAAGGGCAAACATAATATTCTTTTTCGGTCTACACTATTCAATTAAGCCTATAAAGCGCGATATAACTAACAATATTAAAACGCGTTTTATATTTTCAACAGAAAAGATAGCGTTGCTAGTAGGGAAAGGGGGTTTTAAAAGCTTAAAAAAACACCGCCTACAATGCCAACAGCCTGTTTTCTAACACAAGTTGAATAACGATGAACCTTACTATGTACCTCAAGGAATAAACATGAAAAGAAACGCAATAACGCTCAGTTTAGTGATGGCGGCCGTGTCATTAACTATCACTGCGTGTTCACCCAATGAAAAACAAGATGATAAAGTGACCATCAATAAAAACCCTTTCCCAAGTACCTACCAAGCATTACCACACCAGAATACCTTATTCACGAATGCAACCGTTTTAACAGGTGTGGGTGAGCGGCTCAATAATGCCGATGTACTTATTATGGACGGTAAAATTAAACAAGTAGGGGAGAACTTAAGCGCAACCAATGTCACTGTGATTGACGCCAAGGGCAAATGGCTAACTCCTGGCATTATTGATGTTCATTCACACCTTGGTGTTTACCCAAGCCCAAGTGTTGAGTCGCATTCTGATGGTAATGAAATGACATCACCCAACACCTCAGAAGTTTGGTCAGAGCACAGTGTTTGGCCACAAGACCCAGGGTTTCAAGCAGCCAGAGCAGGCGGGGTAACCACTTTGCAAATATTACCAGGATCAGCCAATTTATTTGGTGGTCGTGGTGTTACCTTACGCAATGTACCCGGCCATACAATGCAATCAATGAAGTTTATTGATGCCCCCTATGGTTTAAAAATGGCCTGTGGTGAAAACCCAAAGCGTGTTTATGGGAGTAGAAAACAATTACCTTCAACCCGTATGGGCAATGTAGCTGGCTATAGAGCAGCATGGGCAGAAGCCACCGAATATAAACGTGCCTGGGACAAATACAACAAAGAATACCAAGCAGGTAAAAACCCGACAGCGCCAACAAGAGATCTTGAATTAGACACCTTAATGGGGGTGCTTGACGGTGAAATTTTAATCCATAACCATTGTTATAAAGCTGAAGAAATGGCCGTAATGATGGATATTGCGAAAGAATTTAACTATGACTCAGGCACCTTTCACCATGGCATTGAAGCCTATAAAATTGCAGATGAACTCGCTGCTAACGGCAATTGTGTTGCCATGTGGCCTGATTGGTGGGGCTTTAAAATGGAAGCGTATGACATGGTTGATGAAAATGTTGCAATTGTTGACTCAGTTAACAACTCATGTGCCATCGTGCACTCTGACTCAGCGACAACCATTCAACGTTTAAATCAAGAAGCCGGTAAAGTGTTATACCGGGCGAATGATAATGGCTTTAACTTAAAAGAAGAAGACGCGATAAAGTGGATTACAGCTAATGCAGCTAAATCACTCGGGATAGCTGATAAAACAGGTAGCTTAGAAGTAGGTAAAAATGCTGATGTTGTCTTGTGGAACACCAACCCTTTCAGTGTGTATTCACAAGCAGAGCAAGTTTTTGTTGATGGTGCGAAAGTCTATGATCGTTTTGATGAAAAATATCAGGCGAAAAGTGATTTTCTTTTAGGACAAGAGTAGGGGATAACTTATGAAACATAATCAACATACGCAAACAAAAACACAGAGCCAACTAACAAAACGACTACTCAATTTAAATGCTTTAGTGCCTGCTGCTATTACAGCACTCGTGTTAATGACCAGCCAAGCACAAGCTAAAAGTACCGCCATTACGAATGCCACAGTTTATACAATGACGAGCGAGCAGGGTATATTAGCGCAAGCTACCGTTATTATTGACGAAGGAAAAATAACCCAAGTTTACTCCAACCAGCAGACACCAGATCACATTGAAGCAGATCAAGTGATTGATGCTAAAGGAAGAATACTAACCCCAGGGTTTATTGGCAGCATGAACGCTTTAGGCTTAGTTGAAGTTGGCGCTGTATCAAGAACACGTGATGGCAAAGATAAAAAAGCCGATATTACTTTTGATGCAAGTTTAGCATTTAACCCAAAGTCGAGCGCAATTCCTTATGCACGCAAAGGGGGGATCACAACTAATATTTCAGCTCCCCACGGCGGCGAAGGCTTATTTGCTGGCCAAACATTTGCCGCTAATTTATCAGGTGAATTTAACAGTATTACCGCGAAGAAAAATGGGGTGCTGGTATATTTAGGCGCTGAAACTAATGGCTCTAGAGCACAGAAACTACAGCAACTTGACTACAGACTGGCAGATGCGAAAAAGGCATTAGCCAATGCCAAAGATAAAAAAGCGAAGGCAGATAAAGAAGCTAAAGAACTAAAACGTGATGAACGGGCGGTTAATGCCATATTGTCAGGCGAGAAAACATTATTAGTTTACGCCGACCGAGCAACAGACTTGTTGGCGTTACTCGCTCTTAAGAAAAAATATAGCCTTGATCTAGTACTTGTTAGCGCAAGTGACGCGGTACTTATTGCGGATGAAATAGCCGCAGCACAAGTCCCCGTTATTTTAAGCGCTATTGACAACTTACCCAGTAGTTTTGACTCATTAAATGCTTCATTAGCCAACATGGCACTACTTGCGAAAGCAGGCGTTAGCGTTATATTAGCGCCTAATGGTGATAGTTATAATATTAACCAGTTACGCTTTGATGCAGGCATTGCCGTGGCGAATGGCTTGCCAAGAGAAACAGCGTTGTCAGCGCTTACAGCGAATGTAGCGGATGTGTTCAAGCTAAATGCAGGCCGCATTGGTGTAGGGAAAACAGCAGACTTAGTATTATGGAGCGGTGACCCTTTAGAGCTAAGTACTAAAGTTGACTTAATGTGGATTAACGGTGAGCAAGTATCAACGCGATCTCGCCAAGATGCCTTACGTGACCGTTATACGAGTAAAAGCGACATGCCAAGAGCCTATAGCAAATAAAACAACCAAAAAATGGCTATGAGCAACCTCCGAAGAAAGTATGCGGTATAAAAGCAGCGTAAGAAAAAACGCGCAGTATTGTTACTGCGCGTTTTTTTATCTTCGGTTAATATATCAGTTAATCAGTAAAGTAATAATAAAAACGCAACTAATAGTTCCAAATAGTCGTTGGACAAATGTCTCATTAGTCGGTAAATACCCTTGAAAATTTGCACTGAAAACTCAATTTGCGCTGATTAAACAAACAGTTTGTTGTGTTTTTGACAAACTTTTTGCTTAGAAATGATAAAAATATTAAATTTTTATTAATTAAATAAAAAATAAAAGTCGTTATTTTTTAGCTATATATAATGGTTTTGATGTTTTATTAACATTTTTTTTTGAAAATACACTAGCCAAAAGAAAAAATAAGCGTTATGGTTTAACTTGACTGATGACAGCGTTGTCATCAACTAAATGACAACGCTGTCGTAGTATAGAAAAATAATATAGTATTAATGAGTGTATAAAAATACATTTTCAAAAAACAAACGTGTGTAAGGGAAATATTATGTCATCTAAAACATTTAAAAAAGGCGTGTTATCGAGCTCAATTGCTCTCATTTTAGCTGCAGGTGCTGCACCAATGGCTATGGCCGCTGAAGAAGCAGCAGCTACAGATAAAGATGTTGAAGTTATTCAGGTTACGGGTATTCGTGGTTCATTAAAAGCATCATTAAACGGTAAACGTTTTTCTGATGCCGTGGTTGACGTTGTATCTGCAGAAGACGTTGGTAAATTTCCAGATGGCGATGTTGGTGAGTCACTCGCGCGCATTCCTGGGGTAAGTGTTTCTCGTCAGTTTGGGCAGGGACAACAAGTGTCAATTCGTGGTGCTTCTGCGCAATTGACAAGAACATTACTTGATGGTCACTCAGTAGCCTCAACAAGTTGGTTCGACCAACAAGCAGTAGATCGTAGCTTTAACTACTCAATGCTTCCTTCTGAATTAGTAGGTGGTTTAGAAGTTTACAAATCATCACAGGCTGACCTTGTTGAAGGCGGTATTGGTGGTACAGTTATTGTTAAAACACGTAAGCCATTAGATCTAGAAGCTAACTCTGTATTTGCAAGTGTAAAAGGTGACTACGGTACAGTGTCTGAAAAGACAGATCCTGAGCTTTCAGGTTTATATAGCTGGAAAAATGATAACGAAACCTTTGGTGTTTTAGTTTCAGGGGCAATGTCAGAAACGAACTATCAGCGTAATGGTATTGAATCATCAGGCGGTTGGTCTGGTGGTATGGCACCAACAACTTTCCAACAAGACCGTGATCGTACTGCCATTAATGTGGCTATGCAATATCGCCCAACAGACTCATTAGAGTTTGGTTTAAGCTTAATGTCTTTAGATTTTGGTGCGAACAATGCTAACTCACAAGTTATAATTTTTCCAGGAGAAGGCTCTTGTGAGCAAACTAATGCATCAGGCAACTGTACTTATCGTGATATTGATGGCACAGGCACTGGTTTTTTCCAAACGTGGGCGCGAAAAGCTAAAATGGACTCTAACACAGTTGATTTTGACTGGAAATATGAAGCAAACGCCTTTACCTTCAGTGGCCGCATAGGTAGCACAAAATCAGAAAGTGAAGTGGTAACAGCAAACTATGGTGAGTGGACAAGCAACAACGCTGACTATGATGGCATTGTTGATATGACAGGTGACGAAACTAAATATAACCTAGTTAAGCAGTCATACGACTCAAGTATTTTACCAGAAACTATGGGGCCTCAAACATGGGCACCAGAATTTAACCCTGACTCAGACGAAGAAACGTATTTTAATTTTGATTTTGAAATTCCGGTAGAGTTTGGTGTGATTAGTACAATCAAGACAGGCTTGCGTTATGCTGATCATAAAGTGGTACAAGATGGTAATGGTGCTAATGTTAATGCAGACTTACGCCCATTAAGAGATGCGTCAGAATACTACCCTGGTACCGTGACTGCTGGTGGTGGTTTTATAATACCTGAGCCAAACATGGACCTGATGATCTCTGACTCACTTGCTATGACTGAAGGCTATACACAGCGCCCTCAAGCTTACGGGACAGTTGAAGAAGAAAACACAGCATTATATGTTATGGCTGGTTTTGATACCGATGGTATTCGCGGTAACCTTGGTTTACGTTATATTGCAACAGATATTGCTTCAGACTATTACAACTTAAGCGATACAGGTGTATATGATACGACAATAACAACAGATAAAGCTGACTACAGCGAAGTACTGCCAAGTATAAACATTGTCATGGATTTAGCCGATGATTTAATTTTACGTACCTCAGCGGCACAAGTGATTTCTCGTCCAAATTATGCTGATTTATTTGCTACACGTAGTTTAGCTGGTTACACCGATAACAGACCACAAAATGAAGTATTACAAACGGGCAATGTAGGTTTAAAACCGTTTAAAGCTTTCCAAGCAGATATCGGCGTTGAGTGGTACTTTAGTGACGACGCAATGCTTAGCTTAACTTACTACATGAAAGAGGTGAGCTCATTTATTTCTACACAGCAACAAACCAACCAACAAATAGGAATAGACATTCCAGTCTACGAGACTAACCCTGATGCTGGTGTTTCTCCTTGTGGTGAAGGTGTGAATGACTGCTGGACAGTAAGTTCCTCTACTAACGGTAGTGGTGGCTCTATTGAAGGTATCGAAATTCAAATTCAAGATGCCTTTGATAATGGCTTTGGTTACTCAGCTAACTATACTTATGCAGATGCTAAAGCACCTAGCGGTAATTACCCAGACAGAGTTGGCGTATTTTCTGATTCTTCTAAGCATACTTATAACTTAGTAGGCTTTTATGAAAATGATGATTTTTCAGCTCGTTTAGCATATAACTGGCGTTCAGAGTTTATTATTCGTGAAGCACCTTTCTGGTATGGTAACCGTGAGCACAAAGCATACGGATCTCTTGACTTAAGCGTAACGTACTCAGTAACAGATTACTTAGATGTTACATTTGAAGGTATTAACCTGACAGAAGCAAACAGTATTCAACTGGGTAATAATGATGCATCAACAAGTTTACCTAATCCAGACTTGTTAAATAACTTCCCAGTATGGAGCTTTGAAGGTGAAGCACGCTATAAACTTGGTGTTGCTGTACGCTTCTAAGTTGTATCGTTAGTAATAGTAAAGTTTTAACAAAAGCTAGAATGCCATTCACGTTAAGTGAGTGGCATTTTTTGTTTGATAGCTTGGAACTTGAGCTATTAACATAATGACTTTCAGTAAGGCGCTAGCCTTCCTATGTATCAGCGAGCAACGCCAGAGCCATTAATTACAACATTTAACTGCCATTGAAATTGCTAAAGCCAACCAAGAGATGAAAAGGCAAAGGTTACATATGAGGATAACCTGTCAGAATCACGAAAGAGTAATAAGGAGGCTATGAGTCGCGAAGAAGGTGTTATCAGTAGAGTAAAATTTAATAACTAACCTGATGTGTTGGTTAACGACTTTACGGCGCTTAGAGATAAAAAACCGATGAGATATCACCGGATTTTCATACCTTACTTGGCCACTTCATATGCCCGCCTAGCGAGCAGAGAACATATTACTAAGCGGGCAAAAGGCGCTTAAAAAATGGCTACTATGACAAGCCTAGTGTTGATCAAATAGAATTTGTTTTTTAGTTAAACGAGCTATTTGCTGCATTGACGATAATTGTGCATAAATTAACGGTAATAAGCCTTTCTCACGCAATGTACAGAATACATTATGGTCAAGCTCATTTATTTTTTTTTCATCAATAACAAATAAACCATCAATACCATATTGCTTACCTTCACCAAGGTTAATATTGAGCTTTTTCAGTGTAAGTAACCGTTGTGAAGCCAAATATTGGAGAATTGCATCTGTTTGCTCAAACGTTTGAGCAACATCAAGTAAGTGCTTTGTTCTTGCCTGCAAATATTCAGTTTGCTCGCCTTTGTCATCAAATAATGCTTGGCCGTGTTCATTGGAAACCATTGGGCTGTCAAGATCAATCCCGACAAAACATTGCTGGGAGTTTTCGCTTTGAGAATGCAATGATAGCGGCGCATTTACAAAGCTAGAAGGCATGACTGACGGGGTCCATTCACTATTTTGACAATAAAGGTTAACACCAACTTTGACGCCCATCATGGCAACAGCAGTAAATTTTCCGGTGTTTTCATTTTTAACAAATACAATAGCAAACTCCGAAGCAAGCGGGATAAAGTCATGTACCGCTACCGGAATTAAATGCTGCTCTTTAAATCGAGAGAAGTCGACACTATCTTGTATTTTTATTGTTTGGTGTTGCGCATTATTCAGTGGGGTGATTTGTGCCATAAAATGGGGCTCCATGGTATATTGATACTTCTGTAACAGAGGATGTTATTTGGTTTAATATGCTTATCAGCGATGTAAACTTGCAAAAGAGGCTATGGATAAACGTCCTGTTTTAGGGTCATCACAATAGCTATTTTTCGAGACCAAGTTTGCACTGTGTAGTAAATTACCTTGATAAACAACAAGGCGATTATATTTGGCTTCAATAGTTAATACTTGCTCAAATATGCTTGTTGTTCCTGTGATATAGCCACTGTGTTCCGCAGTAGTTTGACTTACATCTGCTAACATTTGCTTAAGTAGCGGCTTATGCTCTTCTTTAAACTCAATAAGATTTTCAGGGATATATTTATATATACTGGTTCCCCCAAGCGCTTTTCCTGATAAATAATGTACAAAGGCATAATCAGTCGCATTGCAAGAATCAATATGAGGAAGTTTCTGATCTAAAAGTAATTTATCTGGTTGACAAGTAGTTAACGACAGCAAGCACTTATGAAAAGTAACTGGGGTAGGTTCTTTTTGCAAAAGAGGCATTATTTGATCCTGAAAAAAAGCCTGTAACAGGTTTTTATATGGCAATGGCATGTGATCTCGCACACCAGGATAAAAAGATTTATCAGCAAACATGGGGTTAAAGTAGGCTATGTTGTGGGCAAAGTCCATAACACTGGTGGTATCTAATAAAAAATCATCGACAATAAAAGCAGATAAAGACGTATCAGGAATATTAACTTCACTTATAGTCAGCGCAGGGTTAACCTTTATATTTATCATATTAAACGTTTAATTAGCAAAAGATAAAGATTAATATACTTACATTTGACAGCGCTGTCAAAATTGTAGATAGTAGTATAGTCATCACACAACTAAAAAATATCGGATGAAAAATATGAATAAAAGCACACTTGTTTTGCCACCTCTGTTTTTGTCTTCCTTAGCGTTATCACTAAGCCTGGCATTAACAGGTTGTGGGCAAGCAAACCAAGAGCCTAATAAAGCGATAACAACAGAGCATAAAACACAGTTACACCCCATTAGCCAACAAGAACTTGACAGCATGGCCGCAGATCTTAAGGTGAATTACCGTGTAGTCACTAATATGCCCACAGATAAATGTGATGCTAAAAAAGCAGACGGGGCTTGTTTCGAAGTGGAATTAAGCTTAACGGCGAGCAAAGCGATTACTGCGAACAATTGGGCTATTCACTTTAGCCAAATTAATCCGGTACAGTCATCAGAAAGTGAAGAATTTAGTGTCACGCACCTAAATGGTGACTTACACCAAATAAAACCACTTGAAACCTTTACAGGGTTTGCTGCAGGAGAAACAAAACGTATTACCTTCAGAGCAAACTTTTGGATGTTAGCGGAAAGTGACGCTATGCCAAATTACTTGCTCACTGCTACCAACTTACAAGCAAGAGTCATAGCAAGTACAAAGCCGACAATTGACCAAGACACGCAGTTAGAGATACTTCCTTTTGTAGAACCATTTACCGACGAAATAACCCAGTTTAAGCGTACCAGCAAGGATAAAACACAGTGGTTAACAAGCGATAAACTCTATCAACGTAACGCGCAAGGCATTGCTAGCACGGCTATCGACACACAAGCTGTTGAGCGCGCTATTATTCCTACGCCCAAATCAGTGCGCTATAGCGAAAACAAAGCAGTAGTTGATGTAAGTAATGGGCTAAAAGTTAGTTTTTCCAATGTTATCCCAAGTACAGTTGATGTAGCGCTTGAGCGCTTAGCAAGCTTGGGGCTTAAGCAAACAGACAAAGGCTTACCCGTTACGCTGCATATACAAACCGATAACACTAAAGCGATTGGCAGTTATACACTTGCTGTTAATGCGCAAGGGATTAATATCGTAGGTGTTGACGACACGGGTGTTTTCAACGGCTTACAATCGTTAGCGAGCTTATATACCGTAAACCAGCAAACGATACCTGTTGTTGATGTTGCTGACGAGCCTCACTATAATTTTCGCGGTATGCTAGTTGACGTAGCACGTAATTTTCATTCTAAAGCGTTTATTCTTGATTTATTAGACCAAATGGCAGCTTATAAATTAAATAAACTGCACCTACACCTAGGTGATGATGAAGCTTGGCGCCTAGAGATCCCAAGCTTACCAGAGCTAACTGAAATCTCGAGTAAGCGTTGTTACCCGCTTTACAATGACAGGCAAGAGCAAACCTGCTTGTTACCTCAATTAGGTGCAGGTGTTGACGCTAACTCATCCGTTAATGGTTTTTACAGTGTCGATGATTATCAAGACATCTTAAAAGCAGCCACAGCTCGCCATATTCAAGTTATTCCTTCTTTAGATATGCCAGGGCACTCCCGTGCTTCAATTGAGGCAATGGCAGCACGTTACAAAAAATATCAGGCACTTGAAGAGCCGGAAAAAGCGCAGCAATTTTTACTCAATGATTTTGACGATACAACCGAATATTTATCGGTACAGTATTATAATGATAACACTATCAACGTATGTCTTGAGTCATCTTATGCTTTTGTACTAGAAGTGATGACACAGGTGAAAAAAATTCATCAAGATGCAGGACAACCATTAACGCGCTACCATATAGGTGCTGACGAAACCGCAGGTGCGTGGCTAGAATCCCCAGCTTGTAAAGCATTTGTCGCCAATAATAATCAAGGTGTGACCGACATGAGCGAGTTAGGCGCTTATTTTATTGAGCGCGTTGCTGGTATTTTATCAAGTCTCAACATAGAAACAGCCGGTTGGAGCGATGGTATGGAACATACTCGCCAAGAAAATATGCCTGCCATTGCACAAGCTAATGCTTGGGATGCATTATTTTGGGGTGGCCATAGCAAAGTACATAGTTTAGCTAACCGTGGTTTACAAGTAGTGCTTTCATCACCCGACGTATTGTACTTTGACTTCCCATACGAAGCCGACCCCAAAGAGCATGGTTACTATTGGGCCTCTCGCCATACAAATACCGAAAAAGTATTTCAATTTATGCCTGACAATTTACCCGTACATGCAGAGTTTTGGCTAGACAGGGAAGACAACCCCTACAGCGCAGACGACACAATAACTCCCTTGGCTAAAGCGCAAACCTTTTTAGGCATTCAAGGGCAGTTGTGGAGTGAAAACGTTCGCCTTGACGAAGTGGCAGAGTATAAAATATATCCCCGCATTATTGCATTAGCAGAGCGTGCTTGGAACCTACCTAAGTGGGCTGTGCCTTATAATTATGACGGTGCTGTCTACCATCAAGAAAGCGGTGTTTTTACTGAAAAAATGCAAGCATTGCGTGATAAAGACTGGCGTTTATTTGCACAAGTTTTAGGGCAAAAAGAATTTGAAAAACTCGAGCTTGCAGGTATTGATTATCGCCTGCCAACGGTGGGGGCTGTGATTGAAAAAGGTATTTTAAAAGCAAATATAGCATTTCCTGGGCTAGGGATAGAGTATCAGATCCAAAACACGCCAAATGAAAAAGAAGCTTGGCATAAATACAGTGAACCAGTGCAAGTAGGTAATGCTGAAGTTTTGGTGCGCAGCCGTTCAATCAACGGTTTACGCGTGGGGCGTAAGACGAAAGTATCGGCACGCTAATCATAAAATAGATGGCAGATAAAAAATTAATTATATTTTTTATTTGCCTCTATCTCTAATATAATCAACGAATTGCGAATTCTTATAGCGATTAAAAAGTGTTAGTTTACAATTTAATGAAAAAAAATAATGACAACGCTGTCATTAGGCGATAAGATAAAATTATAAATAGATTTGATTGCATTGTTTTATATTATTGATGGTAGAAACATAACAATTAAATAATTAAAAGAAATATTGAGGTTAGTATGCTCACAAGCAGTGACAATAACACAACGCTATTTTTAGGAATAGACGGTGGTGGAAGTAAATGTAAAGCCATTGTTATGAATGAAAATGATGAAATATTAGGGACAGGCATCGCTGGCCCAGGCAACCCTCTGCATGGTTTTGAACAAGCAACTAATTCAATTACCGAGTCGGCTCAACTGGCCTTAAAAGATGCTGGTTTAACACACATGAAGTTAAGTGAGCTGAATGCAGGCGTTGGCCTTGCTGGCGTTAATTTACCAGCGCACTTTAAACAAATGTCACAGTGGCAGCATCCATTTAAGCAAATATTTCTTGCTCATGACTTACTTATCGCTTGTTTAGGCGCGCATCATAGTAATAATGGTGCGGTTATTATTTCGGGTACTGGCTCTTGTGGCTTTTCATGTGTTGATGATAAAGAAGTGCTCATTGGTGGTCATGGTTTCCCACAAGGCGATAAAGGTAGTGGCGCTTGGTTTGGTTTACAAGCGGCTAAGCATGTATTGCTTGCCTTAGATGGTGTGGCGCAATCATCAATGATCAATGACATGTTTTTACAAAGACTAGCCTGTGATGACGCCACTGCCGTGGTTGAAAAAATAGCAGGGAAAAAAGCGACCTACTTTGCACAATTAGCAAATATAGTATTTGACGCCGCCGAGCAAGGTGATAGGGTTGCGCTTGCTATTGTTGCTGACGGCGCTGAATACCTTAATAGCATCGCCAAAGTATTGTTAACTAGCAAACCGGCACGTATATCAATGTTAGGCGGGCTAACCCCGCGCTTGAAACCCTGGCTTGATAAAACATTAAAAGCTCAACTCGCAGAGCCATTAAGTGAGCCTGAAGTTGGGGCTGTTTTATTTGCTCGTCAATCATTAGCAAAACGACAAAGCTCGGTGTAAATTAATGTCATTATTTAATAATAGAACCGAGTAAATAAAGAAACATATTTGAGGATTAAACTAACATGTCACCATTACGCCTTTACGCAAAACGTTTATTTGATGGTCAACAATTTACTGACAACCAAGTGTTAACCATTACAGACGGTGTTATCAGTGCAATAGACCAAAACACCAATGATTTTGATGTGCAAGCTACAGGTTTGGTTGTACCTGGCTTTATCGACTTGCAAGTAAACGGTGGCGGCGGCGCCTTATTTAATGATGCACCTTCTGTAGACAAATTAAAGACTATTATTAGTGCGCATGCAAAGTTTGGTACTACAGCCATGATGCCAACCTTAATTACCGACAGAGTAGCCGTTATGGCACAAGCAGGCGATGCTATGGCACAAGCAATAGCAGAAAAAGTACCTGGTATATTGGGCATTCATTTTGAGGGTCCTCATTTATCATTAGCCAAAAAAGGCACGCACAGCCCAGAACTAATTCGTCCAATTTCAGATGATGAGTGGCAAGTATTATCGCGTAAAGACATGGGGCAAGTAATGGTAACTTTGGCGCCTGAAACCGTATCTGCGCAAGATGTAAAACGTATGGTTGAGCTTGGTATTAAGGTTTGCTTAGGTCACACCAATGCAAACTTTAGCACGGCACAAAAAGCAGTTGACGCTGGCGCAACAGGCTTTACTCACCTATTTAATGCAATGTCACCATTACAAGGGCGTGAGCCTGGTGTCGTTGGTTGTGCTTTATTAAATGATAACACTCAATGTGGCTTAATTGTTGACGGACACCATGTTGATTACGCGAGTTGCCAGCTAGCGATTAAAACTAAACCTGCCGGCGGCATTTTTTTAGTGACAGATGCCATGCCACCAGTTGGTACCAATATGACAGAATTCCCTTTATATGACCGCACTGTTTATGTTGAAGATGGAAAATTAACCTCTACAACAGGTGAATTAGCAGGCTCGTCACTCGACATGGCAACCGCGGTCAAAAACACCCATTTAGGGTTAAATGTCCCGCTAGATGAGTCATTGCGTATGGCAAGTTTATACCCTGCGCAATATTTATATCAACATAATCAGCCTACTCGCGGTGAGCTTAAAGTGGGCAGGCAGGCTGATATTGTTGTGTTAAATGAAGACTTTACCGTGCAATCAACTTGGATTGGCGGAATAAAAGTGGCGTAAATTAGCGCCCCCACAACCAAGTGAAAATAGCGGAAAAGATAAGAAAAAGATAAAAGCAGAAAACGTACAGCGAAATAATTAAAAAGTTAATGCTAGTTTTAGCCATTAACATACAAATAAATGAGGAAGTTATGGAAATGTCATTACCTAAAGATGAACAAGAGAAAAATGAAGTCAAAAGAAGTAATGCACTGCCAATGGCTATGGTGGCAGGTCTTTTCTTTATTTTAGGTTTTGCAACCTGGCTTAATGGCTCCTTAATGCCTTATCTAAAGCAAATACTGCAACTGTCGCCTTTTCAGGCTTCATTGATTCTCTTTTCTTTTTATATTGCCGTGACTTTCACAGCCTTACCCTCGGCAGCCGTTATTCGTAAAGTGGGCTATAAAAACGGTATGGCATTAGGTATGGGCACTATGATGCTGGCTGGCTTGTTGTTTATTCCAGCGGCAAAAACTCAAATCTTTGCCTTATTTTTATTAGCCCAACTTGTTATGGGGGCAGGACAAACGCTATTACAAACAGCGGTTAACCCATACGTAGTGCGTATTGGTCCAGAAGAGTCTGCTGCGGCGCGTATCTCAATTATGGGTATTTTAAATAAAGGTGCTGGTGTTGTCGCGCCTATTGTTTTTACAGCCCTTATTTTAAGCGGTTTTAGCGACACTGCCGGTGGCGAATTAACACAAACACAAATTGATAGCATGGCCGATGCCTTAGTTTTCCCTTACCTGGGTATGGCACTATTTATTGGCCTGTTAGCGTTTGCTGTTAAAAACTCACCTTTACCTGAACTAGCAAAAGAAGTTGATGAAGAGGGTGACAACAAGGGGCAGCTAAAAGAAGTATTAGCGCATCCTAACCTAGCCTTAGGTGTCTTAGCATTGTTTTTCTATGTTGCGGTAGAGGTTATTGCTGGTGACACAATTGGCACTTTTGCTTTATCGTTAGGCGTTAAAAACTACAGTGTAATGACTTCATATACCATGGGCTGTATGGTGATAGGTTACCTTTTAGGTATTGTGCTTATACCGCGTTATATCTCACAACAAAAAGCATTGGTTGTCTCGGCTACTTTAGGGGTTTTTATTAGCCTTGGCGTGGTTTTTGGTGATACAAACTCGTTTTTAATTGCTAATGCAATGTCATTTATTTTAGGAGCACCACAATTTCCAGACCCGCTTATTTTAATCGCTTTTCTTGGTTTGGCTAATGCTATTGTTTGGCCAGCTGTATTTCCACTCGCTTTGTCCGGTTTAGGAAAACTTACCAGTGTTGGCTCTGCGTTATTGGTCATGGGTATTTCAGGTGGTGCATTTGGCCCATTATTTTGGGGGCTAGCCAGTGGCGCTGCTGCAGGACAACAAGGTGGGTATATCGTGTTGTTACCTTGTTATTTATTTATTCTATTTTACGCTATTAAAGGCTGTAAAATGAAAAGTTGGAAATAGCTTATCTAAATAGCTATGACTAACAAAAGTTTATAAGCGTTGGCCTTACTCCCTAACCAGCGTTTGTAAAAAAGCTCTGCGGCCAAAATCAATAATCCCTATTAATTATTATTGATTTTGAAAGTTGAGGGTGCGTTAAACGATCATTTGATCGACCCTGAGTTTTTAAACTCAGGGTTTTTTTATTTTATCAGTAACAACAATTCAAACGCTGAACAGGTCAGGTTAGTTCACAGTAGAGCTAGCATGAGGCGCGTTTTCGCTTAGTTTTCAACAACATTTTGTAGGTCTTGCTCTGCTTCTTGCGCTAGTCTCTCTCTTTCCGCTTTAGAAACATAACGTGGCTTATTACTTTGCTGAAGCTTAGCATTTGCTTTTTTCTGCTTCTTTTTTAGTGTTTCATTAATTTTCTTTTTACGATTCATAATGTGCTTCTTTTGTTTAAATAGCTGAAACAGCAGATAACTGTTATTATGCACTTACTCGCTTTTTCTTGAAAGCGTATTATTTCTTAAAAACACATTACTTCCTAAAAAGATTTTACATTATATTATAGACAGAGGCATTCACCTTGAGCGAAGCAACTAATAACAGTAAAGGCTCATTAGCTTTTGCTTCACTAAACTTACATAAAGATTTAGTGAAAAACTTATCTTCCCTTGGCTATGAAAAAATGACGCCAATACAAGCACAAAGCTTACCTGAAATGTTAGCGGGTAAAGATGTTATTGCTCAAGCAAATACCGGTTCAGGCAAAACCGCTGCCTTTGGTTTAGCACTATTAGAAAAACTCGTGGTTAAACGCTTTAGAATTCAGTCAATGGTGCTTTGTCCCACACGTGAACTGGCAGACCAAGTGGCAAAAGAAATCCGTAAGCTTGCCCGGGCAGTGCACAACATTAAAGTACTCACTTTATGTGGTGGTACACCTTTTGGCCCGCAAATAGGTTCGTTAGAGCATGGTGCACATATTATTGTTGGTACACCTGGTAGAATTGAAGAGCACGTTATTAAAGGTACGCTCAAGTTAGACGATTTAAACTTGTTGGTGCTCGATGAAGCAGATCGCATGTTAGAAATGGGGTTTGAAGCAGCGCTTGACAATATTATTGAGCGTACCCCACTTAATCGCCAAACCTTATTATTTAGTGCTACTTTTCCTAAGCAAATTCAAGCAATAAGCGAAAGTATTATGACTTCGCCTGTTATAGTTAAAGTCAGCAGTGAAAAGGAACAATTAAATATTAGCCAGCAGTTTTTTCATGTGGAAGGTGACCTTGAAAGGTTTGAAGCACTACGCTTAATATTACTTGATAAGCCGGTAGAGTCGACCGTTATCTTTTGTAACACCAAAAAAGAAACGCAATTAGTTTGCAATAGTTTGCATGATGACGGCTTTAGTGTTTTAGCCCTACATGGTGACTTAGAGCAACGAGAAAGAGACCAAACGTTATTACGTTTTGCTAATAAAAGTGCTGCTATTTTAGTCGCAACAGATGTAGCAGCACGTGGTTTAGACATAGACTCGCTTGACTTGGTGGTAAACTATCATATTGCGCATGACAGTGAAGTACATATACACCGCATTGGCCGAACAGGGCGTGCAGGCGCCAAAGGTAGAGCTGTTTCACTATTTAGTGACAAGGAAACGTATAAAGTAGGACTTATTGAAGACGAACTTAAGCAAGTAATTAAACCAGTATTACTTCCCTCAAGTGAGGTGTTAAATAATAGTAGGCCACAAGCAAAAATGGCGACCATACAAATTGACGGGGGCAAAAAACAAAAGCTACGCCCAGGGGATATTTTAGGGGCGTTAACAGCGAAAAATCCCGACGGTATCAGTGGTGGTGTAGAAATTACCGGTAAAGATGTTGGTAAAATTAGTGTTCTTGATATAAAAGCTTACGTTGCAGTAAATAAAAAGGTGTTAAAAACAGCCTTAAGAAAGCTGTCAAAGGGTAAGATGAAAGGCAAAACTTATAAAGTACGCCATTTAACAGTATAGTGCAGCAATCATATTCATTTAACATAAACGTATAGATTTAGCCTAAGCGTATAGAAAAGCGATCAAGTTTTGCTTAAACAATATCAACAATTAGTTAAACAACAAGTGCTTTGCCAAGACAATGCACAGTACGCGGCAGTTATCGCCTTAGAACAATTATCTAAACAACTTGTACAAGCAAGTGAGCAACGCCATGCAACCAACTTGGTCACTAGGTTAGTGAACAAGTTGCTCCCTGCTAAACTGTCTAGAAAACTGCCTTTCCTAAAAAACCAAGTCCCCTTACCTAAAAGCTTGTATTTTTATGGGCGAGTAGGGCGAGGCAAAACCATGTTAATGGATTTGTTTTATCAAAACACACCAATTCAGCGAAAAAAGCGGATTCATTTTCACCGCTTTATGGAAAACGTTCATCAACAATTAAATGAACTTTCAGTACAACAAAAAGCGATAGTGAAGCAATCATTATGGAGCACTAACACCAATACAGACCCACTGACTGTTATAGCAAAGTCATGGGCCGATAATATTGACCTGTTATGTTTTGACGAATTCTTTGTCAGCGATATTGGCGATGCAATGCTACTTGCGGGGTTATGTCGTGAACTTTTTTCGTTAGGCGTTATCCTTATTTTTACTTCTAACTGCCAGCCTGAAGCACTTTACCGTAATGGTTTGCAACGAGAAAGGTTTTTACCAACTATCGCTTTAATAAATCAATATTGCTTAGTCATATCGGTAGACGGTGACACCGACCATAGGTTAACTAATACCGAAACAGCACAACATCACCATAATTATTACTTGACTAAACAAGCGGGAGACCAATTGTTAGCTAAACGTTTTGCTGCGCTAACTTCACAGAACCAGCTTGATATAGCTTCTAAGCAAAAGCGTAAAATTACCATTAATAACAGACGTATTAGTTATATAGCTAAAACAGATAAACATATTTGGTTTGATTTTTACGCGCTATGCTCAGGTCCTAGGAGTCAACGAGACTACATAAAAATAGCGGATCAATTTCAAAGTGTATTTATCAGCCAGGTACCACAATTTTCCGGCACACTCATTCCAGCGGTTTTTTCAGGCGTAGAAGACAGTTACCAACGTAGTGGCATACTAATGGGAAATTTGCGACACTTAGATGATGAAGCACGTCGATTTATTGCGCTAGTTGATGAGCTCTATGATAGAAAGGTACTGTTAGTACTCAGCGCTGATGTCGATATTAACGCGCTTTATCAAGGTGAACAACTGAGCTTTGAATTTCAACGTTGTCAATCACGCTTGTTTGAAATGCAACAACGCCAATAGCGCTGTTAGTTTGCTAAATATTAAACTAATATTTAGCCTTTTTAACTAAAAAGCGTTGTTTTTATTACTGTGTGTTTTTGTAATCTTTTGAAAAATAAACTAATTAAAGTTGGCATTGCGCTTGTAACCCAACAATCAAGAACAGCAGCTATTAGCCAATATCATCACCAAAATTAATATCTAATACAGGTGGGTATTGCTTATAAAGGAAGCATAATGATAAACAAACTACCGTTAACAATGACATTGTCAAAAATATTTATTGCAGCAACAACACTCTCCCTACTGTTACCGAATGTTTTATATGCGCAGGAATCTTGTGACGTAGACTTAACAGCAGGTTTAACAATAAATAACGCAAAAATAGAATTTTTTGAACCGAAAAAGCAAGATAATATTTTATATACCATTGATACACAAAATAATTTAACCGTTGGTGGCAACAAAATCGCCTTAAATGCAAAGCAAACTGAATTAATAGCACAATACTCCACGCACATCCGAAAGATAGTGCCACAGGTAAAAAGCCTTGCTATTGAAGGGGTTGATCTTGCCGTTGATGGTGTTAATTTGGCCTTTAACCAATTGCTAGGGAAAGGTAATGATGTTGGAGCAGACTTAACGCAAGAACTCGCCCTGTTAAAAAGTGAAATTATCGCACGCTTTAATATAAACAAAGGCTTTACTATTGGAGCGAATGGGGTTGCTGACGATGAGCTTTTTGGTGCTGAAATAGAGCAACGTATCAGCACAGCGGTAGAACAAGCTGTCATGGCTTCAATGGGAAGTTTACTCGCTGCTTTAGGCCAAGAAATGATGCTTTCAGGAGGCGATAGTAATGCGTTTGAAGCCCGAATGGAAAACTTTGGTGACACCATAGAGTACGAAATGAAAACAGGTGCAGAAAAAATAGAGCGTAAAGCCGACAGTTTATGCTCAGCAGCAATTGAAATAGACCAACTCGAAGGGAAACTACAGCATAATATTGCAGCTTTAGCTGGTATTAACGTGCTTACTGTAAAGCCAGCTAGAAATATTAAGTGATAACGTCACTTAATTTAATTTTATTCTCTAAAGTTATTTATTTTCAAGCCGATAAAATGAATAAGGCAGTTATATCTGTTTATAGCAGTCTTAACCTACTCAAGATATAAAGGGAACAAACTATGAAGAATAATAAAGTGTTATCTAAATCACTTGTCTGTTGTGCAATTGCTTTTATGGCTAGCACAGTGACTATGACTGCAAATGCTGAAAGCGTAGACTTTCCAGTTTCGTTTAGAACAATTTCTGATGTAGAAATTTTACCAGTACAAGACTTAAATTTTGGTGCAACTATGTTTTCAGCTAGTGGCGGCACTTGTTCGATGGATGCCTCTGGCCCTACGATAAATGACGCTGATGCAGCTATTTTAAGGGATACGCCAGTCTCAGGTAGTCTTGCAGGTGCTGTCACAGGCTCAGGTTGTATTGATACTGCCGCAGGTGTTTCAGGTAATCAACTTGGTATTTACCGCGTAGTAGGTATTTCTGGCTCCGATGTTAAAGTAACAGTTAATGAAGTAACAGGGGCTGACTTTGATTATACACCAGATTCAGGTTGTATTAGTAAATACGATGGTGCTTCAGCAGGTGATACTTGCCAATCATTTTTTGTTGCATCACCAACGACTACGGCCTTAGCTGATAGTACGGATGGAGGTGATGCTGGTGTGACTGATGGTGAATTGCGTATTGTTGTTGGTGGTAAAATCACTATCAATACAGACTTAACAGCTGACACAAACTACACGCAAAACTTTACTATTGATGCAATATACTAAGCGAGCAATTAATCTGTGGTTATAATTAATCACACAACTTAAAGCCATGTGAACATTGACATGGCTTTTTTATTGTTCAAGTTTACTGTTTATTTTGCCTGCCAAAACATCATAATAAAGGGTATCTAATAGGTAATTATATGTTAGCCAAAGTAAAAATCACAAGCGCACTTGTTGCCATAATATTAACCATTACTGCTTTTCACGTTAACGCGATTAGCTTAACCAGTAATCGTATTTATCTTGACAATAATAGTAGGGTTGCCTCATTTATTGTGTTAAATCGCAGTTTAACCGCTGAAGAGTGCCAGTTGTCATTTCGTTACTTTGACTTTAATGACGCCGCGGTAATGGGAAAGGAATTAGTGGATAGCATACCGAGTAATAACACCAATAAAACGGTTAAGTTTTCGCCACGTCGTTTTTCGATTGCTGCAGGTAAATCTCAATCTATTCGTTTGTCATTAAGGCGAAGTGCGACGACAGACAAAGCAGAATATCATAGTTATTTGAGCCTAAACTGTGGAAAAGTAACCCCCCCCACGACGAACTTAGTCAATGTATCACCGCGTTTGGTGCATAATGTGCCCGTAGTTGCTCGTACAGCGACTCTGCACGCCCAAGCAAATTTTAGTGATGTAAAACGGGTAGACAATGGTAAAATTGCTTTTAGACTTAATAGAACGGGTACTCGCTCTATTTACGGTGACTTAGCTATTATTAATAAACTCACGGGAAAAAAGATTAATGGCTTGCAGTCTGTGTCAATTTATACCCAGTCAAGCTACCGTGACTTTGAGTTTGTCATACCCAAAAGCCTTTCGCTAAATAACATCTCACTACGCTTCACTGAAGTGGCTAAGTACGGTGGTTCATTAACAGTTCATTATAACCAGTAGTCACCTTTTATACTGCTATGTTTTTTAGAAGATGCGGTTATTGATTGATAACCGCATTTTGTTTTGTATCACGCACTTTTATTACCTTACTCCCTGGCATGAAACATGCTACAAGAATTAAGGTGTGTTACTTAATATGTACATGTTTAACAGTATTAGCTGCACTAACTTATTAAAATAAAAACCATTAAAAATAGTGAGTTAAGATGAATGAAAATCACTTAATATTGGCTAGCGGGCGGCCCCTAACAAGCTTTGTTTTAGCGCGTCATATTTTTGTCATCTGTATTTTACTCTGTTGGAGTAGTGTAAGTTACGGAGCGCAATTAAATAAAATCCCCCCTAACGATAATGACTTTTTGTTACTAGACACTTACCTAGACAAAGAGTTGATCGCCTCATCTGTTGATGCTTACCTGATAGAAGATAAGCTATTTATAGCGGTGCAACCTTTGTTTGACGTACTCACATTAAGAAATACGATTACGCCCAATGAGTTAATTATATGGAAAGACAACACGCTCTATAGTTTTGATCTAATAGACAACCCTAAATCAACGACAAACGGCGCATGGCTTGACGATGGCTACTATTTATTTATTGACAGTAAAACCCTAAGTGACTTATTTGATCTTGACATTAGCTATAACACAAGCAATTTAAAGCTACATATTACAACGGCTGATTATAAATTTCCTAAACAGCAATTAGCCCGTTTGTCCTTATTGCGCCTTTTGGCTAGAAATGCGGGTAAAGTTAATTACTCTGATTTGCTCAATGAAGACATTATTGAAGATCAATATCGTTTATTTACCATACCTCATGGTAGCTTGTCCGCTAATTTACAAACCGATGACAAAGAAAACAATTCGCTAAATTATTCACTGCAAACAGTGTCTGATTTTTTATATCACTCTGCTAATGTTACGGTTACCGATACTAACCAACAAAGCCTCACCGGCTCGGTGCGTTTATCACGATATAAAACTAAGCCTAATGCATTAATTGTTGGCGCATTCGACAGCTACTCATTTGGTGATGTTAATGCTGCCGGTCGGAACTTAACTACGTCAACCCGCTCAGGTTTAGGTGCAATATTTTCACGGGCCCCAGAAACCTATCGTAACAGGAACGTTGGTATAACTATAGAAGAAACGGCCATCCCAGGCTGGAATGCAGAGCTATACCGTAATGGTGAGTTTGTAGCGCTACAAGAAGTACCAAGTAATGGTAATTTAATTTTTGAAGATGTTGAAACGCAATACGGTAACAACCGTTACGAAATTAAACTGTATGGCCCTTTTGGTGAAGAAAAGAAAATTACACGTTATTATAATATTGACAATAACGCCTTATCTGCTGGGCAAATGGCTTACAGTTTTTATGGTGTCGATGGAAATAAGCGCGTTATTAATGACCAAAGTGAAAGAAGCTACAGTATTACTGATGCTGGTTTTACTTTGGACTACGGTATAAGTGACAGTTGGTTGCTTGGTTTAAGTGCTATTGAATCAAACAATCATTTTGATGATAAGAAACAAAGCTTTTTAACGCTTAAAAATGCGTTTGTTTTACCTGGTTACTTATTTGAAAATGAAGTGTCAGCGCAAAGTGGTGCTGGTTATGCGCAAATATCTACTTTAACAGGTAATGCATTTGGCCGTGATACTTTCTCTATTGTATACCAATCAGCAGATGACTTTAAAAGTAACCGTATTAGCTCAGCTAATACCAATTGGCATAACATTTATGCTAATTATTCTGGCTCTGTCAGCGCATTTGGTTCACTAGGTTATGGTATCGGAGTGGGGTATAACACAGAAAAAAACGACGCTCTAATTGCTGATGTTACAGGTAATGTTGTTAGTAACAGTATTAACAGTAGTATAGAAAAGGAAGACAACCACTGGCAATTTAGCCAACGGCTGTCAAAGTCCTTTGGTGGCGTAAGCGTTACTAATACCTTGTATTATAATCGTTACGAGCAGTTAGAGTTTAACCGTTACGAGCAAGTGGCGTCTGAGCTTAGCCCGAACCTTGAAGCAGAAGAAGTCAATGATGCGCGCGTTTTACTGGAAAATTGGTCTGGTAATTTAGGCTTTGGAGGCTCACTTACCAATAGGCTAAGGGTCAACGGTGGAATACAATATAAGCCTGATAGCGACAGCGATATTATTCAAAGCGCTAACTTGGCTTTAAGTTGGTATAACAGTAAGCTTTATCATAGCCTTAGAGGTGTTTATTATTTAGCTGATACCAATAACAAGTGGCAATTAGGCTATAACCTGAGCTGGAACAATAAATATTTTTCAAGTAATCTTGCTAGTACTTATAACGCTGAAGATAACTGGAACATTAGTTTAGGATTCAACTTCTTTTTTGGTTATGACCATCATAATAAGCAAATGAGAATATCAAATGATCTATCCTCAGGCTCTGCCTCTATTAATACCTATAGCTATTTAGACAGAAACCCCAATGGTTGGCGCGATGAAGCTGATTGGGATTTAGAAGGGGTTACGTTCACCGGAAACAGTGCGTGGAAAGAAATAAAAAGTGGAGATAACGGCAGAGCAATTGTCCCAGGAGTTAGCCCTAACACGCCCTTTAAATTTAATGCAAGTTGGGAATACGGCACTACGACCTTGCAAAAAGACTATGTTATTTATACTCACCCTGGCGCGTATGTTGATGTAAATATTCCCTTTTATATTACCACAGACGTATCAGGCTTTGTGTATGTAGCTACCGCTGAAAACGAAGAGCGCCCTCTAGGTGGTGTGATACTTTATGTGCAAAATAATTTTGGCGAAATCGTTAGAGAAATAAGCACAGACCAAGATGGTTATTACGAAACAAGAGGGTTAAAACCAGGGCGCTACCAAGTTGCTGTGCTACCAGACTACTTGGAACAAAGTGGTTTTACCGCGAATACTATTGGTTTTGTTTTTTCAACCCATAGACAAGGGGGGTATGTTGAGCTTGACGATATAAAACTAAGCCTCATGGATATTAATGGCCAGCGTAAAACGCAAAGTACACAAGTAATGTTATTAAATGCTGATAACTCAGGTCAGCAGGTTTGGCTAGATGAAAATGATCCATTACGTCGACAAATTTATAGCTTGCCAGCGAGGAGTAATGTACAAATGCAACAACGTCATTCTCAGCCAGATAACTTACCTGTTGCGCCAAAGCGCCGGGAGCGTAATGCTGTTAACCCTGTGCAAAGAAACGAACTTACTGTTACCCCCGTAACAAGAACACAATTAGCAGTTAAGCCTATAGAAAGATCGGTGTCTGTAATAGCAAGGGGGGAATACTCAAATTCTCCAAGTGAGCTTAGCAACTCAACGGTGTCAGCTACAACACCTGGTGCAGCGGGTTCAAGTACAGAGATAAATGTTTCAATAAAAAACGACATAAAAACCGCAGGGTTTGTTATACAATTAGCGGCACATAATTACAGGGAAAACGCAATTACTGCCGCTAAAAACTTTACTAACGCAGGGCCTTTATATATTGCAGAGAAGAAGATTAACGGGGTAGTCAAATATTGTATCATCAGCCAAACATATGTTGATTATCAAGCAGCAAAAAATAGCTTAGCGACCAACAACCTCATAGGTTGGGTAACGAGTAATGGCGCTTATGTTAATATTCAAAAAATAAGCGAGTAATAAGCACCCATTTGGCTATGTTGCTTTAATAAGAGGTTTGTTATGAGAGTTAAGACATTAGTGATAGTGTTGTTCGGTTTGTACTTCCTTTGTTTTCACGTAAAAATTCAAGCAGAGGCATATATAGTTGAACGTAGTCGTATTGATTTTGGGGAGTTAATTTACATCCCCGGAGGCTGTGTTTTAGCTTATGACACCAAGTTGATTAGCCAAGTGATGGGGTCAAAAATTTGTGTTGCAGAAGAAGGGCAACTAGGTGAGTACCGTATTTTTGCAACGCCTCACACTCAAGTTGCCATTAGAATTAAATCTCATAATGACAACGGCAGTGGTATTATTTATGTGCCAGATGGGGTTGTAACTAATGACGTAACCAGTGTTGTTATTACAGCGGATACTGGCATTAATATTAATAGTGAAACCTCAGGAATTATTGATATAAAACTAGGCGGGCGGTTAAGGATTAACAATATATTAAGTTCAAATCGCCAGTATTCTGAAAATTTCACTATAGAATTTAATGAGCTCTAAGGTTGTATCAAGTTTAAGGTTAAGTTTTTAAGGCATACTTTGTGCATAATAAATGTAAATTTAACTTAAAACTTAAGCACCGCGCTATGTTTTTGACTCTTAATTACTAGGTACTACTATGAAATTCTATCTCTGTTTACTTTTATTAGGCCTACTAACCGCCTGTTCATCAAGCTCAAACAATGGCTTTTATCAGAGTTTTAAAACTGAAGACGTTAAAGAAGTCAAGCATAAGCCCATTGACAGCACTAATTTACAAAACCATAGTTTAAATACTATAGTGCAAGGTTTAGCTTTTCAAATGCTTGAGAACAGCGCCTTTGTTAACCACAAAACGCCCATTGCTATGGCTTCTTTTGTTAATTTAAGTGATTTAGAAAGTACTAGTTGGTTAGGCAATTTAATTGCTGAAAGTTTTATTTATGAGTTTCAACGCCATGGCTTAATTGTCATTGATTATAAAGCGACAGGTTTTTTTAGAGTCACTCAAGAAGGTGATTTTGTTTTCAGCCGAGACTGGAAAGAATTGCCAGAGAATCAAATTATTGACTACGTGGTAACAGGTACTTTACTTGAGCAAAAAGAGGGTTTTATTCTTAATGCACGCATGATAGGTATGATCTCGCACGTGGTTGTTGCAACCGCCCAAACTTTTATTCCTCGCTGGGCTATAGGCGAAATGCTCAACGAAAATACAAGGCGTGAAAACGATCTAAACACGCCCAAAGCTGCTAACACTAACCAAGAAAAAAACTGGGTGGATATAACGCAGTAAAGTGGCGGTTAAAAGGGTTACCATGCTTACTTATTATCAAAGCAGCAATTAATGGGGGGGAGGTGCGTATTTGAGCAATCGTTGCCCATATCCCGAACAAGTTAGCTTGGTTTAAAACTAGGGTGGAGAGCTAATCAAGTGATTTACTAACGTGAGCTGAGTAAGGCTTGTTGACGCTAACCGCAATATAAATGCCGCAATATAAATAAAGTATTTGCTAAAGATGTAGGCAACAAAAAAGCGAAGTTTAACCTAGGTTAAATCCTTCGCTTTTTAAGAATTAGTTTCTCGAATGAGAAGGTCTAAGTGTAGCTATCAATTAGATAGCTTGAACGTTTTCTGCTTCAGGGCCTTTTTGACCTTGTTTAACAGTGAACGTAACTGCTTGACCGTCAGCTAGAGTACGGAAACCGTCTCCAGAGATAGCGCTGAAGTGAACAAACACGTCAGGACCATTTTCTTGCTCAATAAAACCGAAACCTTTAGTTTCGTTGAAAAATTTAACTTTACCAGTAACTGAATCAGACATACTTACATTTTCCCGTAGTCATAAAAATATTAATGTGGTATTCCTTTAAGGAATTATTCCCAAAAAGATAATACCGTTTTCACCCGAGTAAATGCCCTCTACCATAAATAGTACAGGCAGAGGAAGGAAACAAACCATATTCGTAACAAAAAGTATTTGGAACAAACAACTAGTTTGTATTGCCTAAAACTCATTTGTTAAGAATATACAAGTACCTAAAAGCACATGGTAGATCTAAAACAAAAGTTAGTATTAACCTTCATCCGCAACACAAAAACTCAGCGCAATTGCAGCATAACACAACTGTTTTTAATTTGCTTTATAAAAAGATGAAATAGTTCAACTTATTATCAAAATAAATTGAATTAGAGTAAATGTACAGTCTAGGTGTTTGTTTACTTGAGGGAAAATTACAAAAAACTTGATAATGATTAACCGTTTTTTAAATAAAAATAATTGTTTTATTGCAATAAATCACCTAGGTGAGCAAGTGAATGTATGCCAACGAAAAAACCACAGAGGGAGTTCGTTGGCATTACTTAACTTGAATCGGCTAATTTATAACGCAGCTATTTGAGCCTTTTGTGCTTGCATTTTGGCCAGTGTAGATTCGGCCTCAGCTAGTTTTGCTTGCTCTTTTTCAATAACCGCAGCAGGCGCTTTACTAACAAAATTATCGTTACTTAATTTTCCACGCACTTTAGCCACTTCCTTGGTTACCTTGTCAATTGCTTTGTCTAAGCGCGCAATTTCTGCGGCTTTATCAATAACACCGGCCATGGGTATAAGCACGGATAAGTCACCAATAATAGCCGAAGCAGAGGCTGGGGCTTGGTCATCTGCTGCTAACACTGTAATGCTTTCAAGCTTTGCTAGAGCACTTAAAAAGGTTTCGTTTTCTTTTAAACGGCGTTGGTTGTTGTCATTGACATTTTTAAGCAATACCGGCAACGCTTTGCTAGGTGAAATATCCATTTCGCCTCGAATGTTACGAATGGCAATAATAAAGTGTTTAACCCACTCTAAATCATCGATAGATTGCTGATCACATTTACTGGCATCAAACTCAGGGTATGCCTGAATCATAATAGAGTCACCTTTTTTAGCAAAAGTACTTAAAGGTTGTACACGCTGCCAAATGGTTTCAGTAATAAATGGCATAATAGGGTGCATTAAACGTAATAAACGCTCTAAAACATTGACTAAAGTATGACGAGTACCGCGCTGCTGTGCATCACTGACCAAACCTTCATTTTTAGGGAATAACACAGGTTTCGTTAGCTCTAAATACCAGTCACAAAACTGATGCCAAGTAAACTCGTACAAGGCCTGTGAGGCAAGATCAAAACGATAAGTGTCAAAGGCGTCATGAACGGCTTTTACCGTTTGTTCAAATTGCCCTATGATCCAACGATCAGCAAGCGATAACTCCAGCTCACCGCCTGCTTCTTGAGATGAAGCAGTGCCGCAATCAAACTCTTCAGTGTTCATTAACACGTAACGGCTAGCATTCCATAGTTTGTTAGTAAAGTTACGGTAACCTTCCAAACGTTTCATGTCCCAGCTAATATCACGGCCGGTAGTGGCAACTGAGGTCAAGGTGAACCGTAAAGCATCGGTACCATGAGCTTCAATGCCATTCGGGTATTCTTTGCGGGTAAGCTTTTCAATTTTTTTCGCTAACTGAGGCTGCATCATATTGCCAGTTCGCTTTTGCAATAAATCGTCTAAGGAAATGCCGTCAATCATGTCTAGTGGATCAACCACATTTCCTTTTGACTTACTCATTTTATCGCCATTTTCATCGCGAATAAGGCCTGTCATGTAGACCTTTTTAAATGGTATTTGTGATTTACCATTTTCATCTTTGTTGAAATGCATAGTCATCATGATCATACGTGCAACCCAGAAGAAAATAATATCAAAACCAGTTACCAACACATCAGTTGGGTGAAAGGTTTTTAAATCTTCAGTATTTTTTGGCCAGCCTAAGGTTGAAAAAGTCCAAAGGGCAGAAGAGAACCAGGTATCGAGTACGTCATCATCTTGGCTAAGTGTTACCGCGTCGCTAAGGTTATTATTTGCGCGAACCTCGGCTTCGGTTCGGCCAACATAGACTTTGCCGTTTTCGTCATACCATGCTGGAATTCTATGTCCCCACCAAAGTTGACGCGAAATACACCAGTCTTGAATGTTATTCATCCAAGCAAAATACATATTTTCGTATTGCTTAGGTACAAACTCAATTTGCCCATCTTTTACCGCATCTACCGCTGGACCGGCTAGTTTTTCAACTCGCACATACCATTGGTCGGTTAATAATGGCTCAATAACCACCCCCGAGCGATCGCCATAAGGAGCAACTAAGTCGTGGTCTTTTACCTCCACTAATAAACCTAACTCGTCTAATTTAGCAACAATCGCTTTACGGGCAACAAACCTGTCCATACCAGCAAATTCGCTAGGCAGCACACCGTCATAAGCACTGCTTACTTCACCTTTAGTGTCGTAAACTTCTGCAGTGGCTAAAACCGCGGCGTTTTTATCAAAAATATTAATTTGAGCTAAAGCATGACGCTTACCAACTTCATTATCGTTAAAGTCATGGGCAGGGGTTATTTTCACACAACCCGTGCCTTTTTCCATGTCTGCATGGTCATCTGCAACAATGGGAATTAAGCGATTTACTAACGGTAACAAAACCTGTTTGCCTATTAATGCTTTATAACGAGGGTCCTTAGCATTAACAGCAACGCCAGTATCGCCTAACATGGTTTCAGGTCGTGTGGTTGCTACCACTAAATAATCAAGACCTTCGGCAGTTTTCACGCCATCAGCTAGTGGGTAGCGTAAATGCCACATGTGGCCTTTTTTGTCTTTATTTTCTACTTCTAAGTCTGAAATAGCGGTATGGAATTTTGGATCCCAGTTAACTAAGCGCTTACCGCGGTAAATTAAATCTTCTTCAAATAAGCGCACGAACACTTCTTGTACCGCTTCAGACATACCGTCATCCATGGTAAAGCGTTCACGTGTCCAGTCAATAGAGTTACCTAAGCGGCGCATTTGTTTGCTAATAGTGTCGCCCGACTCTTCTTTCCACTGCCAAATTTTATCAATAAAAGCATCACGGCCGTAGTCGTGGCGGGTTTTGTCTTCTTCAGCAGCGATTTTACGCTCAACCACCATTTGGGTAGCAATACCCGCATGGTCAGAGCCTGTTTGCCATAAGGTATTTTTACCTTGCATACGCTGATAACGAATTAAAGTGTCCATGATGGTTTGTTGAAAAGCATGTCCCATGTGTAAAGAGCCAGTGACATTTGGCGGTGGAATGGCAATGCTGAAGCTGTCGCCTTCACCGGTTGGGCTAAAGTAACCTTGCTCTTCCCAGCTAGCGTATAAAGATTGTTCGATGTCGGTTGGGTTGAATGTTTTTTCCATCATGTTTCCGGTATAAAAAATTGTTAATGGTAAGTTGAATTAAGACTTTGCAAAATTTAAGGAACAACCTATTTATTGTGGCTGTGCCACGGTTTGGTTATTTACTAGAAAGCCCCATTGGCGACACGTTTTAAAACGCTCACGGGCTTTTTGTTTTAAGGTTTCATCACTTGGGACAAAATCAACAATAAACTGAAATTGGTTAGCAAACGTTGGCACAGTGTCAGTTAAGTTGATAAGCACAGGACGACGACCCCGCAATGGCTGGTCGCTAATTTCTACCATAGCGCCTTGTCTAGGGCCTTCGCCTGCTAAGTTATGTGGCACAAAACTGTTGGTGTCAAAGGCCCATAGCATTTCATCAACCAGCTCGGCTTGTGCTTTATCTTGAGTGTAGATAAATACGCGCTGGTTTTGACGATAAAAATGACTGGCTTGCAAACAGGCATGATAAAACGCTGAGCGTGTATCAAATGTGTCAGCGCTTTTATCATTGTTGTGCTTTTCATCCGCCTTTACTTCATCATCAAGGAGGTAAAACATCACCTGTGTTTGCATAGTTTTTTGCCCGATTTTAATGGCTACTCGCCTTGCTCTTGGCCTGCACGGTTAAGCATAAATTGCGTTAACATGCTCACTGGACGGCCAGTAGAGCCTTTGTCTTTACCACCACTGCGCCATGCCGAACCGGCAACATCTAAATGTGCCCAATTGTATTTTTTTGTAAAACGCGCTAAAAAACAAGCGGCGGTTATAGTGCCTGCTTCTTTACCACCAACATTGGTCATGTCTGCAAATGGACTTTCAAGTTGTTCTTGATAATCATCCCATAAAGGTAAGCGCCATGCTCTATCACCACTTTGCTCTGAGGCGTTCAATAGTTCACTTGCCAGCGGGTTATGTGGGGTAAGCAAGCCACTAGCATGCTGGCCTAGAGCTACAACACAAGCACCTGTTAACGTTGCTACGTCAATAACGGCGTCTGGGTCGAAACGCTCAACATAAGTTAAGGCATCACACAATACCAAGCGGCCTTCTGCGTCGGTATTTAATACTTCTACAGTTTGGCCTGACATCGTGGTTAAAATATCCCCTGGGCGATAAGCATTACTGCTGGGCATATTTTCACAACCAGCTAAAACACCAATCACATTAATGGGGAGGTCTAACTCGGCTAAGGCATGCATTGCACCTAAAACACCGGCAGCGCCGCCCATGTCATATTTCATTTCGTCCATGCCAGCGCCTGGTTTTAATGAAATACCACCACTGTCAAAGGTCAAACCTTTACCCACAAGCACCAGTGGCTTAGAGTCATCATCAATCCCCTTATACGACATGATGCTCATTAAAGACTCATTAGCAGAGCCACGACCAACCGCTAAGTATGACCCCATACCGAGCGCTTCCATTTCTTGCTCATTAACAATCGTGGTAGTAACTTTATCGTAATCGTTTGCTAAAATTTTTGCTTGTTCAGCAAGGTAAGCAGGATTACAAATATTTGGCGGCATATTAGCGACGTTTTTACAGGTAGTAACGCCTTCTGCAATAGCCATTGCATGGCCAATTGCACGTTCGCCAATAGGCAGTTCGCGACGCGTAGGTACATTAAATATCATTTTACGTAAAGGTCTGCGTGGCTCTTCTTTATGAGTTTTTAAGCTGTTAAAACTATATAAACCGTCTTGGGTAGCTTCTACCGCTTGGCGAATTTTCCAATAGGTATCACGGCCTTTAACATGAAGCTCTGATAAGAAGCATACCGCTTCCATAGAGCCTGTTTCATTTAAGGTGTTGATTGCTTTTTTGATAATTTGGCGGTATTGACGCTCGTCTAATTCACGCTCTTTACCACAACCAACAAGCAATACGCGCTCACTAAGAATATTAGGCACATGATGCAGTAATAATACTTGGCCAGACTTACCTTCTAAATCACCTTTACGCAAAAGGTTGCTAATATAGCCTTCACTAATTTCATCAAGTTGTTCTGCTGTAGGGCTAAGACGACGAGGTTCAAATATACCAACAACAATGCAAGCACTACGTTGTTTTTCCGGACTACCGCTTTTTATACCGAACTCCATGAGTTCTCCTTTTACATTGAATAAAGTTGTTATTGCTTGCGAAAATTAATAAAAAACTGCACTCTTAACTATTCAAGTGATGGCGCTAAGGGCTATAATTATCGCAGCATATACCAATAAAGTTTATTTGCTGACTATATAGTTTAGTTATGAAAACGGCAAGTTTACTAGAAAAACTTGTTGATTGTCAGAAAAAACACAGTTTAATAGGATCTTTTGTGATCATTTTTCGTTATTTATTAAAAGAAGTGGCCAAAACACAACTTGCGGTATTTTTTGTGTTAATGACCATTTTTATCAGTCAAAAATTTGTTCGGGTGCTGGGTGATGCATCAGAAGGCAGTATTCCTGGACAAATGGTCATGATATTTATTGCCCTAAAAATACCTGACTTAGCCGGCATGATGTTACCATTAAGCTTATTTTTAGGTGTGTTATTAGCTTATGGTCGTATTTATGCAGATAACGAGATGACAGTACTACATGCCTGCGGTGTCAGTGAATGGTATGTGGTGCGGGTAACCTTAGTACTGGCGTTTATTACCGCGATTTTTACCGGTATTTTTACCTTATATTTAGCACCAATGGCATCAGAATATCAGTATCAAGTACAAGACGAGCTTGCCGCAGACTCCGGTTTAAGCTCCTTAATTGCTGGGCGCTTTCAAAAAACAGGCAATGAAAAAGCCGTTGTTTTTATTCATGGCAAAAACCGTGACGACAACAGTTTTGATAAAGTGTTTTTGGCACAATTACCCAATGCAAATAACCCAGACGACAGTATTATCAATTCTAGTTTGGTTTATGCAAAAAAAGGGCAAGTCTTTGAAGAAGAGTCAGGATCACAGCGTTTAGTGCTGTCTCAAGGCATGCGTTATCATAAAGATGCTACGAATGGTGTTTTTCAGTCGGTGACCTTCGACAATTACTATATTCAAATAAAAGACCAAGAAGTGGCGCAAAAACATAGAAAACTTAGTGCACTGCCTACCCAGCAATTATTTCACCCTGCAGACGCTAAATTAGCTGCTGAATATGGCGCAACAATTCAATGGCGGCTGGCGTTCCCACTGGCGTGCATTATTTTAATATTAATCGCAGTGCCATTAAGTGTGGTCAGTCCAAGACAAGGTAAATTTGCGAAAATGTTGCCCGCGTTAATGTTATTTTTAGGTTATTTTTTATTATTAACTGCAATGAAATCAAGTGTTGAACGCCAAGTTTTACCTGTTGCTATTGGGCTTTGGCCCATTCACTTTTGTGCCTTAGTATTAGGGGGTACTTTATTGATGAAGGAGCGCAGCAGTGGCCGAAAAATAAAGGGAAAACTACCTCGCTTTAAACGGAAAAACGCTCAGGATATTCAAGAACGAGGTGCCAGTTAATGAAAATATTAGATCTGTATATTGGTCGCATTGTTGCCTCTACCACATTTTTAACTTTAGCAGTTTTTGTCAGTGTCAGTGGCATTATAAAGTTTGTTGAACAAATGCGTGCGGTTGGCCGTGGCAATTATGATTTATCGCATGCCGCGCTTTACGTGCTTTACTCAGCGCCACGTGACTTAGAGGTGTTTTTTCCAATGTCGGCATTAATTGGCGGTTTAATTGGCATTGGCATGTTAGCAAGCAATAGCGAATTAGTTGTCATGCAAGCAGCTGGCTTGTCACGCTTAGATATTATTAAATCTGTGATGAAAACAGCAGTATTGCTTATTTTAGTGTCTATGGCAGTCGGTGAGTGGTTAGCGCCAGATGGAGAAGCAAAGGCCAGAGAGATACGAGCCCAAGCAATATCTGGAGGCAGTTTAATTTCAGCAAAAAATGGTATTTGGGCTAAAGATGGTGACTACTTTGTTAATATTGGCGAAGTGTTAGAGCAAGGCCAGTTGAAAAAGGTACAAATATATCGCTTTAATGAAGATCTAAAGCTTGATAGCTGGCTGAGTGCTGAATCAGCCGTTTATCAAAATGAAGCCTGGTTATTGTCTACGGTAGTAAATACCCAATTAGGCAAAAAAGAAATTGTGACAACGCAAGCACCACGCCAAATTTGGCAGTCTTCTTTAACACCTAAAAAGTTAGGAGTGGTTACTGTTACCCCTGAGTCATTGTCTGTAAGGGGCTTAGTAGATTACCTCGATTACTTACAAGCGAATGAACAAGATCCTAGCCGCTATCAGTTAGCATTTTGGCGAAAACTTATTCAACCTGCAACCGTAGCGGTAATGCTATTTGTTGCTTTGTCATTTATTTTTGGCCCGCTGCGTTCTGTTTCTATGGGCGCACGGATTATGATGGGTGTTATCACGGGAATATTATTTTTTGTTTCTAATGAAGTGTTAGGCTCACTGAGTTTAGTGTATCAGTTTCCACCACTAATAGGGGCGGTGTCCCCAAGCCTGCTATTTGTTGGTTTTGCTTGGTATTTTATCAACAAAAAAGTGGCTTAATGGTTACGGCAAGTTAAGGTGATATTGCGTTAACTTGCCCTCATATCATGGTTTTCTACAGTCTACCTCTGTTCGCCTCTAGTGATAAAACCACCACCTCAGTATTGGTTAACCTATCTTGTAAACTGAGTTTGTTTTTACGATCAACTATTACGGTTAAATTACCTAAGCCAAGCAAGGTTGGTAGTAGACGCTTTATGCCTGTGAGCTTAGTGATACGTGTACCGTCTTGGTTTTGTAAGCGTAAACGCCACGCCTTCATACCTAATGTTTGGCCACTTTTCGCCCAAAAGTAAACAAAGAAAAAACTCACCCAAGCAAGCTTCCAAAACTCATTTGGCCACTTTAGCCAAAATGTGTTGGTAATAGTATCTGAAAAATGAGCATAGCCTTGCATTCCATACAAACCACTATAATGTGCGAGATAGAGTAATATAAATGAAATGGCGCCAGCGAGCATGTAAACTGCAATCGCAATAAGCACATCATAAACCCAAGAGCCAAAACGACGGCGAAAGCCAGCGCGGGGGAAGTTATTATTAGAAGTCTCGGTCATAAAGGTGCTCAGAAAGTAAGATCGAAAAAGCATAGTTTAACAAAGACACCGCTAAAGTATAAGTGAGTTGTGCGTGATTGGGGGAATAAAAGAAATAGGTACTAGGTAGTAGATACTAGATACTACTAGAACCTCTCTTTAACTTTACCCATTTGCCTTAATTTTATAAAACAAAGAGTACAATACAGGCACTACACCTAGGGTTAATAGCGTGCCAATCCCTAAACCAAAGGCGATAACATTCGCCATCCCGTAAAACAAAGGGTCTTTACTGATAATCAGCGGCAGCAACCCCATTACCGTGGTAATTGTAGTCATCGTAATAGGGCGCAATCGAGTTAAGCAAGCGTCAACTAAAGCTTGATAGGGGGCTTTACCACTTTCACCTTCTATTTTAATGCGTTCAATCAGCACAATGGCATTGTTAATAATAATACCTGCTAAACTATATAAGCCTAAAGTAACAATAAAGCCAAAGGGAGCTTGCATCACTAATAGGCCGATCACCGCACCAATAAATGATAATGGCATGGTTAATGTTATAATTGTTGCTTCTCTAAACGAGTTAAATTGAGCCACCAAAAGAATAAGAATAAAACCAATAACCATCGGCATACTGGCACTTAAGGCTTTTTGGGCAGCTTTCGACTCTTTAATTGCGCCACCATAAACAATTTTATGGTTAATGGGTAAATCGGCTGCTAATGCTTGTAGTTGCTTATCAATTACCAGTTGCAGATCTTCCGCAGCCATAGCGTTATTACGCGCCTCAATACTAATAGTACGAAACATGTCTTCATGGTGTATCACTGAAAATTGGTTCACCGGCGCAAACGTAGCTACTTGCAGTAACGGTATTGCCTTGCCTGTTTTTTCAGAATAAACATTCAAGGTACGTAACTTGTCTAAGTTGTGGCGATCAGCTTCCTGAGCTCGCAGTATGATCGGTATTATTTTATCACCTTCACGGTATTCTGTTATTTGTGCGCCAGAGAAATAAGTTTGTAAGGCGTCGGCAATTTCAGTCGAGGTTAAACCCGCTCTTTTCGCCCTGTGTTGATCAATTTGTACATCAATTTTAACAATTAAATTTTCCCAGTCAGTGCGTATATTAATGGTGTCGGGCACTTGGTGAAGTAAGTCCATTACTTGCTGAGCTTTTTGGTAAATAACGTCTTTGTCAGGGCCTTTTACTTGTATTTTTATGGTTTTTGCGTCAGAAGGGCCTAAAAACATTTTTTTTACTCGGGCTGAAACATTGGGGAATCTAGCTTCTAGTTCAGTATCGAGCATCAATACTTGTTTAGCAACATCGGTACCTTCCACCACATTTAATACCACAAAGCCTTTATTTTGCGCCGGATCTTCGGGGTTTAGTGATAAAACAAAGCGCGGGCCATTAAAGCCAACATAGCCAGAGTAATTTTCAATAAAATCGAACTTTTCTGTATTATTTAACCAAGTAAATATTGCTTGCATTTGGCGGTTAGTTTCACGCGATGAAGTGCCATTAGGTAAATCAATGTACATTAATATTTGCGTCCGATCAGACTCAGGAAAAAACTGCTTAGCGACAAACTTCATTGAAACAATAGCGCTAATAAATAACGCGACTATCACAGTGATAAACATTACCCTATGTTTTAACACCCAATGTAAAAACTGCTCGTACCCAGCATAAAGCTTAGTGGATAATACCCCCACTTGATTCTCGTTAACCGAAGGTTTTATAAAGTAATAACACAGAATAGGGGTGATACATAACGCCATTACCCAACTGGTCATTAAAGTAATTAAAATAACCAACGAAATTGACCGAGTAAACTCCCCCGCAACATGCTCAGCTAGCATTAACGGTAAGAAAAATAAAATAGTGGTCACAGAAGAGCTTAATAACGGAATAGCGAGCTCTTGGCAACCTTGTAGCATGGCATCAAAACGGCTAACTCCTTGCTCAATTCTGCGTTTGAAGTCTTCAGCAATCACAATGCCATTATCAACCAATAAGCCCAGTGATATAATTAAAGTGGCTAAACTCATTCGCTCTAATTTCATATCAAAAAAGAGCATAATCGATAAGGTTGTTAACATTACAAAGGGCACAATAGCGCCAACAATTAAGCCGGTTCTTAACCCTAAAAACAAGACCACCACCACTAGCACTATCGCTAATGTTTGTAACACATTAATAGACACCCCACGAATTGTTTTTTCTACTTCATCCGCTTGGTAAGTGGCAATATCAAGCTGATAACCAATAGGTAGTGTGTTAATTATTTGTTCAACATTCGTTTTTATTCGGGGCGCGTATTCTAAAATATTGTATTGAGGCAACATAGAAATCGCAAAGAAAATGGCTGGTTTACCATTGAAATAAGCCACTTTATCAGGTGGGTCAATATAGTCACGCTTGATACTCACCACATCTTTTAAAGCAATAAAACCTTCAGAGTTGGGGATGTGAATATAAGTATTTGCAATATCAGGAACACTGCCAAAGTTGCCAGACGGCTCTATAATAAAGTTCTTCTTACCTGTGTCTACCTCACCGCCAGAACGAATGATATTTTGTTTTTTAAGCTCATTAATCAGAGTTTGTGGAGAAATACCCAGTTGCGCCAACCGTGCATTTGACGCTTCCAAATAAATACGCTCTTGTAAGTGGCCCATAATTTCAATTTTCTTTGTGCCTTCTACTCCGTATAAGGTATCGCGAATATGCTGGGCAATTTCATACATAGTACTCATGCCAAAGCCGTCAGCAGTTAGCGCTAATGTCACCACTGAAACATCGCCAAATTCAGTGTTTACATAAGGTGTGCTAGTACCTGCGGGCATATTATTATGCGCAGCGGCCACTTTATTGCGTACGTCTTGCCAAATATCATCAAGATTAAAATAGCGATCATGTATTTTAACGTGAATGCTGGAAGAGCCCGAGGTTGACAGTGACCTTATTTCAGTTACTTCAGGCACTTTTCGTATTTCTTCTTCAAGTTTTTTAGTGATTAATTGCTCGACTCGTTCAGGCGACATACCTGGAAAAGACGTAGAAACAACTGACTCCCTTATCGTAATTGTGGGATCTTCTTGCGCAGGCAAAGTGAAGTAAGCAAAGACACCATTTACCAATAACAGTGCTAGCACAAAAAAAACACTTTTACGGTATTGAAACGCGATATGAGTAATATTCATCGTAATATTCTTAATTAAAACGTTGTGTGGTGTTATCTAACAGGGTTACTTTTTGCCCATCACGTAAAAAGGCGACCCCCGCAACAGCAATAATATCACCCGCTGATAAACCTGTAGAAACAAAGGCAGTGTTATTACGTATATTTTCAATAATTACTTCACTTTGTTTAACGGTTTGTGTCTTAGCGTTGTAAATAAACACATAACTTTTTTGGTTAATACCTGCACGTATTGCACTAAATGGCACACCAACTACTCCTTGACTACCTCTGTTAGCAAGGTCGTCAAAGGTAAAGTCAACTTCGGCAGTCATTCCTGCTCTTAACTGCTGGTTTTCTGTTTGTAACATTACGCTGATAGGAAACGCATTAGCCGCCTCAGCTCTTGTGCCTATTTCAATAATACGGCCTAACATGGTTAGTTGCGGTAGCACCGGAAAGCGCACAGAAAAAATACTGTTATGCTGTAAGGCGCGTATTAATGTTTCTGGCACCATAATGTGCACCTTTAATCCGTCTTCACCCTCTATTTCAAAGGCTGATTGTCCGGCCGCAATTTGTTGTGACGGCTCAATTAAGCGTTTGGTAATAATACCTTTGTAGGGCGCGAGCAATGTTGCATCTTGTAAGTTTTTTTTGGCAATATCTAATTGCGCTTGTGCAACATTTACCGCACTCTTACTGGCCATATAATTAGCATGGACATTATCAAAGCTAGCTTGCGACACCAGCCCCTTTTTAATTAACTGACCATAACGAGTAAAATCACTTTGTGCTTCTACTTGGTCAGACTTTGCTTTATCTAATTGCGCTTGCGCAGAATTGACCGACAGTGCGAAACTGCGGTGATTAAGTTGCGCCAGTACCTGATCTTTATTAACGGTATCACCAAGTCTCACATTCACCGCATCTACTTTGCCCGTAACTTCAAAGCTTAACGTGGTAGCCTCAACCGGAACAACAATACCAGACAATGTACGCAACTGTTGTAGGTTTGACTCACTAACCTGAGTCCATGCAATAGGCCTGATCACTTTTTCAGTGTTCACTTCTTGTTTATTGCAGCCGACTAAAAAAGCAACTAAAAGAAGAGAAAGTAATATGCGCATGATAATTCCAGTGATGTGATCTTTATATAAAGTACTTTATAGCATGCAAAGCGCTGGTTAACCTTGCTTGCAGATAAATTAATCCTGATAAGTGATACATATCTTGGTACTATGCAGTACCAAAGTCAACAAATAGTTAAATGGTGTCAGCATAATAATGGCCACAAGCGCAGAATTAAAAGCACAAAAATCAAACCTTGGTAATCTCAGCCCACGAGGTAAACTAATACTCAAAGCAGCCAAAACACTGTTACTAAAAAATGGCTACGAAAAAACCTCACTCGAGATGATTATTGCTAAATCTGGAGGTTCGCGTCGCACTATTTATCATGAGTTTGGTAATAAACAAGGCTTATTAAAGTCTGTTATCGAACAAGAAGTTATTCTTCATACCGCTAATATCAGCGCTATCCAATTAAGTGAATTAGCACCGCAAGAAGCGCTGAAACAAATATGCTTTAAGTTCGTGCAAGCGATTGTATCAGACACCGCGGTGTCGTTATTTCGCTTAGTAATTCAAGTTGTACCTAAACTGCCAGAAATAGGAATGTTGGTACATGAACAAGGGCCACTTAAAGGCATGGAACCACTAACAGACTATTTAATACATTTAAACAAAAACGGCGTATTAGCGATAGACGACCCATTAGCCGCGACTCAAATGTTAATGGAAATGGTCAAAGGGCGCCTACACGTTAAAGCACTATTATTACCAAATGAAAAAATATCAGACAGCGAAATTCACCAACAGGTTGACAAAGCGGTAGCGCTATTTATTAAAGCGCACCAAACCAATACACAAGTGAATAAATAATCAACAAATAACCCAGACAGAAGAAAAATTTATTGCACATGCAACGAGATCTCGTATAATGCCAACCACTTTAGCGATTACAGCAAAAATATTTCGTTGTTATCGTTTAAGTTACCGATAAAGTTTGCAAAAAAATCTTTTTTTAGAGTAAGAATAGAGCTTTTTGCAAATTACAAATGCCTTTAAAAGCTTTGCCAGCGTGATGAAATTGGTATACATGGGGGATTCAAAATCCCCTGTCGCAAGACGTGTCGGTTCGAGTCCGACCGCTGGTACCATCACAGCAAAACCCTGATTCAGCAGAGTCGGGGTTTTTTTATGCCAAAAAATCATATTGAAATAGAGTAGCTGTAACCGATTACAGGTTTTTATAAGGTATATATTTACCAAGTGATTTTTGCTTTAATTTACTTATTAAACAGTATCAAACAATATTAAAAAGGTTTTAAGATGGCGACAACAGCGCACGCACTTCACATATTAGTTAAGCACAAAGAAATAGCCGAAGATATTATTAAGCAGTTAAACAAAGGCGCCAAATTTCAAACCTTAGCTAAAAAACACTCATCATGCCCCTCAGGTAAAAAGGGCGGAGATTTAGGCGAATTTAGACGTGGCCAAATGGTACCCCAGTTTGACAAAGTAGCCTTCAGTGGCGCGATATTAGAACCACATTTAGTTAAAACTAAGTTTGGTTGGCATGTAATCAAAGTGCTTTACAGAACATAATTAAGCGCTGTTACTTTTTAATACAGCTGCTTTTCAAAAATTGGAAGCTAATTGGGTATAATTGGATTAATTGGGGACACCCAAGTTTTGATGGATTAATTGGGGACACCCAAGTTTTGATAGGGATTAATTGGGGACACCCAAGTTTTGATGATGATTAATTGGGGACACCCAAGTTTTGATAGTAATTTGGGACACCCAGGTAGTAATTTGGGACACCCAAGTGTTGATTTACTTAAGCTGTTATTTTTGTTTATGCGTAAGCGTCCGAGTAACCACACCTAGCAGATCATTTTGATTCGTTTAATTATACCCTCTGATTTTTCAGGAGGTATTATGAAGCTAAGAAGAACACTAGAAGATTGGCAACGTTTAATTGAGCAGCAAAAGACGAGCGGATTATCCATAGTTGGGTTCTGTAAACAAAATAAATTACCCACATCAAACTTTTATAAATATCGCAACAGATTACAGGCAAGTGAACAAGCACCTACGTTAGTTAAAGTAAAAAGCCAAGCTTTCATAGTAATTTGGGACACCCAAGTGTTGATTTACTTAAGCTGTTATTTTTGTTTATGCAAGTTTGTGACACCCCAAAAAAATTTGGGACACCCAAGTATTGATTTACCTAAGCTGTTATTTTTGTTATTCACGCAGAAATTATAATTAAATACTAATTTTCAGTTTATTTATTCAAATCCCAACTTGTTCAGCCATTTTTGCTGAATCTCAGGCAAGGCTAGCAGTAATCAAGGTAGTAATTAGATTTTACAGGGGGGACAACGGAAGTTGAGCTGAACTGGCGTTAACCAAACACACAGGTTTGCTGTCGCTGCCCACTTATCCATTTTTTATTGGTATGCATGGCAAAAGCGTTGAGTTCATCAACCGTACCAACCGC